>JADCDC010000017.1 GCA_020252385.1 Aestuariivirga sp. | reverse complement strand
GGTGTCGCCGATGATCCAGCGCGCCGTGTCGCCCGCAGCGATCGGTCCGGCGCCCGTCAGGTTTTCGCCAGGCTCCAGCGCGATGTTGGTGATCTGGCCGGGGGCGGCATAGACCTGATAGAGCGCGCCCTCGCTCCAGGGATAGATCTGGATCGAGTTGTAATAGCCCTCGCGGCGTGGCTCGACGCGCGCGGCGGCATTGGCATTCTCGACACGACCTGTCGGCGACCCCGCGGCAGCGCCACCGCGCGCCGGTGTCCAGGCCGGCGGTGTGTGAAGCGGCCTTGGTGGCGCCTCTGTGACCGCGGCCGGCACAGGGGGAAGCGGCGGCACCTCAGCATCGCAGCTAATCTGTGGCGGCCGGTTGGTCGCGCAGCCGGCGAGCGCCAATCCGGAAATCAGCAAAAGCGCAGAGCCGGATGTACGGAAGCCATAACGAGCGGGTCGACGGAGATGATCTCTCATTGCCCCATCTCCCGCGACCAGTTGATGGCGTTGACGTAGATCCCGAGCGGGTTGGCTCGCAGCCGCTCGGCGTCGCGCGGGGGCTGGATCACGATGGTCAGGATCGCCGTCCAGCGCTGTGTCGTGGAAAGCTGGCCGTTCTCGTACTGGCGTTCGGTCCACGCGACGCGGAAGCTGTCGGGCGAAGCGCGGATCACGCTCGACACTTCGACCGACACCTGCTGCTTGCCGACGCGGGTAAAGGGGTCGTTGGCGCGGGCATAGTCGTTGAGGGCGGCCGCGCCGCGGTCGGTCGTGAATTCATAGGCGCGCAGCCAATTCTGCCGCACGACGATGGCGTCGGCCGGGATCGAGCGGACCTGCTCGATGAATCGAGCCAGATGCCAGGCCACCTGCGGGTCGGTGGGGCGATACTCGGCCTGCGCCGGCGCGACCGCCTGCGCCTGGCCGAGATTGTCGACTTGCACCACCCACGGGACGATGGTCCCGCGCGCCGACTGCCAGACCAACGCGGCGGCGAAGCCGGCAGAGAGGATCAGGCAGCCAAAGGCCATGAGCCGCCAGTTTCGGGCCTGGACCCGCGCTGAGCCGATCCGATCGTCCCAGATCTGCGCCGCGCGCTGATACGGCGTCTCGGGCTCCGGCGTCTTTCCATAGTGGGTTGCAGGTCGCTTGAAGAAGCTCATGTGCGGTCGCCTCCGGAGAGATTGATGGAAGAGCCGCCGCCATGGCTGTCCCCCGATCGGATCGCGTGTGCCGCGAGCGTGACGCCGTGGCTCATGGTCTGCCCGCGCCGCATGCGTTGCGCCCACGCCGGGGGGCTGGCGGCAGCGCCTGTGGCTGCCGTTGCGGCATCATTGGCGACCGTGCCCATGCTCGAGGAGCCGCCGGTGGCGCCAAAGCCGGTCTTGACGCCGTCGACGAAGCTGGAGCGAACGCTCTGCGCGGCCCGGCGCAGTGGAGAGGCTGCCGCGCCGCCGGCAGCTCGTGCGACTCCGCCGAGGCCCGACGCGACACCGGCGGCACCCGACTGGCCGAGGGAACCGAGACTGTAGGCGGCGGAGGCGGCTCCCGCTGCCCTGGCTCCGCCGCGCACGGCAGCGGCGCCGCCGGAAATGGCGCTCGCGCCACCGCGCAGGGCGAGCCCGGCCGCGCCGCCAGCAGCCATGGCCGCGCCCCCCGCCACGAGGCCGGTGCCGATGGCGGAACCGGCGCCGAGTTGCGGGCCGCCGGACACGATGCCGTTGGCGATACCGGGACCGAAGATGCCGAGACCGAGTAGCGACAGCGCCGCCAATACGACGGCCATCGCGTCGTCGATGGTCGGTGGCTGACCGCCGAAGCCTGCCGTGAACTGGCTGAACAGAGTTGAGCCGATGCCGATGATGACGGCGAGCACCAGCACCTTGATTCCTGACGAGATGACGTTGCCGAGCACGCGCTCGGCCATGAAGGCGGTCTTCCCGAACAGGCCGAACGGGATCAGGACGAAGCCGGCCAGCGTGGTCAGCTTGAATTCGATCAGCGTGATGAAGAGCTGGATGGCGAGGATGAAGAAGGCGAGCAGCACCAGCGCCCAGGCGAAGAGCAGGCAAGCGATCTGGATGAAGTTTTCGAAGAAGGCGATCCAGCCCATTAAATTCGAGATGGATTCGAGCAGCGGCCTCGCCGCATCGAGGCCCGTCTGCGCAACCCGACCCGGCCGCATCAGGTCCTGGATGGAAAAGCCCGTGCCGGAGGCCTGAAGGCCGAGGCCGGCGAAGCTTTCGAAGACGATCCGCGCGAGGTTGTTCCAGTTGCCGATGATGTAGGCGAAGACACCCACAAACAGCGTCTTCTTCACCAGACGCGCGATGATGTCGTCATCGGCGCCCCAACTCCAGAACAAGGCGGCCAGCGTGACGTCGATGACGATCAGCGTCGTCGCGATGAACGCCACCTCACCGCCGAGCAGACCGAACCCGCTGTCGATGTAGGAGGTGAAGACTCCGAGGAAGTTGTCGATGACGCCGCTGCCGCCCATGGCTCACCGCCCTTCGTCGGCGCGCTGCGGCGCGGTGCGGGTGCCAAGGAAACGGTCGCGGGTTTCGGCCCAGATGCGCAGACACTCGCTGTCTCTGGCTGCGGCTTCCCCCATCTGCTGGCAGCGACGCTGGCCCTCGCGCAGCGGGTCCGCCGCCTCCTCAAGCACGGGCGTCGGCCGAATTGCTGGCCTTTCCTCCTTCCGGGTCATCTCGATCGCCGTTGCCGTGATCGCAACAGAGACGAAGATGATCGCGCCCACGCGGGCCAGCGTCTTGCCGTCCATCCCGCCGCCCTCAGTTGCCGTTCGGGAACATCCGGGCGTTGCCGGGCTGATAGCCGGACCCCGGGGTCAGGAACCGGCGGCGCTGTTCACGACCCTGTTCGGCGGCAGCGGCCCGCTCGGCATCGACAAGCGCCTGCGCTCGGCCGTTGGCTGCGACGACCGCGACCAGGTCTGCGAGTTGCTGCGCCTGCAATGCGAGCAGTTGGTTGCCTGCCTGGGTCGCCTGAAGCGCGCCGGTTGCGCCCTGGCTCTGCCCGACCAGAGCCGCCATCTCGGCGCGGTTGGTGTCGATGTTGCCGACGACACCGGCCTGCACGCGGAGTGCGTCCTGAAGGCCGCCGACCGTGTTCTGCCAGCGCGAGCGAGCATCGGCGACGAGCCGCTGATCCGAGGTCGACAGCGAGATGTTGCCGTACTGGCTCTGGAAGGCCTGATCGATCTGCTGCACGTCGAAGGCGATGCGCTGTGCCTGACCCAGAAGCGCTTGTGTGCGCTGTACCGATTGCTGGAGCTGTTGAAGCGAGGAATAGGGCAGGCTCGCGAGATTGCGGGCCTGGTTGATCAGCATCTGCGCTTCGTTCTGGAGGCTCTGGATCTGGTTGTTGATCTGCTCGAGCGCCCGCGCGGCCGACAGGACATTCTGGACGTAGTTGGTCGGATCATAGACGACCCATTGCGCCGCAGCCGGGGTTACGAATACCGGCGAGAAGGCGACGGGCAGCGACAGGATGGTTGCGGCGAACAGCGCCGCGCGAGAGCGTCGGATCATCATGGCTTGGGCTCCAGGTGGGTGAGGTCGGGAATGAGGTCGGCAGCCCAGCCGACATCGCGGGCGCGCAGCCAGGCGGGCAGGAAGCCGTCGCGGCCATGCTCAGCGAGGATTGTCTCGATCGCGGCCTGATCGGTTTTCGAGGATGCCGCGCAGAGCGCGAGGGCGACTTCGGAGAGCCCCAGCTCGAACAGCCGGTTGCCGCGCCGCGACTGACAATAATAGTCGCGCTTGGGCGTGGCCCGGCTGAGGATCTCGATCTGGCGGTCGTTCAAGCCGAAGCGCCGGTAGATCGCCGTGATCTGGGGCTCGATCGCGCGTTCGTTCGGCAGCAGCAGGCGCGTCTGGCAGCTTTCGATGATGGCCGGCGCGATCGCGCTGCCATCTATGTCGGCCAGCGATTGCGTGGCGAAGACGACGGACGCGTTCTTCTTGCGCAGCGTCTTCAGCCATTCGCGCAGTTGCGCCGCGAAGCCGTCGTCGTCGAGCGCGAGCCAACCCTCATCGACGATCAGGAGCGTTGGCCGTCCATCCAGCCGGTCGCCAATTCGATGGAAGAGATAGGCAAGGACGGCCGCCGCCGCCCCGCCGCCGATCAGCCCCTCGGTTTCAAAGGCCTGGACCGCGGCGCCCCCGAGCTGTTCGCCTTCCGCGTCGAGGAGTCGTCCGTAAGGACCGCCCACGCAGTAGGGTCTAAGTGCCTGCTTGAGATCGTTCGACTGCAGGAGGACGGCAAGGCCGGTTAGGGTGCGCTCGGGAAGCGGCGCAGACGCCAGCGAGGTCAGCGCCGTCCAGAGATGTTCTTTCACCTCCGGCGTGATCGTGACGCCCTCGCGGGCAAGGATGGCGGCGACCCAGTCGGCTGCCCATGCGCGCTCGTGGGTCTCGTGAACGCGCGCGAGCGGCTGAAGGGACACCGACGACGCGGCGCCGTCCGTCAGGCTACCGCCGAGGTCGTGCCAGTCGCCGCCCATCGCCAGCGCGGCCGCCCGGATCGAGCCGCCGAAGTCGAAGGCGAAGACCTGGGCATCCGGATAGCGCCGAAACTGGAGTGCGATGAGCGCGAGCAGCACGGACTTGCCCGCGCCGGTCGGCCCGACGACCAGTGTGTGGCCGACGTCGCCGACATGCAGCGAAAAGCGAAACGGCGTGCTGCCTTCGGTCTTGCCGTAAAGCAGCGGCGGCGCACCAAAATGCTCGTCCCGTTCCGGCCCGGCCCAGACCGCCGAGAGCGGAATCATGTGGGAGAGGTTAAGGGTTGAGATCGGTGGCTGCCGGACGTTGGCGTAGACATGGCCGGGCAGCGAACCGAGCCAGGCATCGACGGCGTTGATCGTCGCGGACATCGCGGTGAAGTCGCGGCCCTGGATGACCTTCTCCACGAGGCGCAACTTTTCATCGGCGGT
>JADCDC010000169.1 GCA_020252385.1 Aestuariivirga sp. | reverse complement strand
TTCTCGATCATCACAGCCGCCCCAGCTTTTCGGAGAAACGCGGATCGCGGATGGCCATTCGGGCCCGCAGGAAGCGCCAGTCGCCGAATTTCAGGAACTCGTAGGTCTCGCGCCGCGATGTGCCGGCCAGCAGCGCGCCGATGAGGCCCCAGCGGACATCGTCCGCCACGCCATATAGCCAGGCCCGGTTGAACAGCGCCCGGTCGAAGCGACCATGATAGGCCTCGAAGCATTCCGCCGCATCGCTCTCACTGTCATGCGCCTCCACTAGGAAGGCGCCGACGTCAAGAAGCGGGTCCATGTCACCCGCCATGTCCCAGTCGATCAGCCGGACCTCGCCCTTGTCCGAGAACATCAGGTTGGAGACATTGCCGTCGCCGTGGGCGGGAACATAGTCGATGCCGGAGGCGCCGATCGCGTCGCGCAACTCGCGCATGTTCATGGCGAGCCAGCCGATGTCTTCGGGCAGCGGCGCACCGGCAGTCCGGCATTTGTTCAGCAGGCGCTCGACCTCGGCGAAGAGGTCGATCTTGCGGCCAAGCGGCTTGGTGCGGTGAAAGGCCTTTCGCGCCTCGAGCACCTTGAGGCGCACGGCGCGATCCAGCACCTTGTCGAGCGTTCCGGCACTCCAGCCACGCAATTCGGAGAGATCCTCCATGACGAGGGTGCGGGACGCCACGTCGGCAGCCAGCACCTTCGGGCCTATCCCGGCTTCAGCCGCCTGCCGGGCAGCCGTGAAGCTGGTGGCAAGGTCGCTGAACGCGGAGGTGTCGGGGTCCATCACCTTGGCGATCAGGGTGGTTCCATCCGCACTGACGAGCCGCCACAGATCGGCATCGACCCCGCGCCAGCTTGGCGATGCCAGGACCGGAATGGCGGGCTCAACCGTGGCATCCTTCCAATCGGGCCCCGCCGCGCGGCGGGCGATTTCCTGGGTCTCCGTCAGCATCAGCTCCTCTTCGCGGGACGTGCCGGTGGCACGGTCAGGTTTGTGAGAGTGTCGCCCAAGCCGGTGCCTTCCCGATATGTCCTCGAGTCTACTACTGCTTGCTCCACAGGCGACAAAGCGAACCGCCGCCTACGCGCCTCCGGAGCCGTTTGGTAGGATCCGGACTTAAACAGGAGCATGCTTCACAAATGAAAATCGATCAACTGGCAGGCCTCGGCATCCGTGAGCTCCTGGGCCTTTACGCGAGGACCGAAATCTCGCCCGTGGAGGTGATGCGTGTAACCCTGGAGCATACAAGCGCGGTGAACGGGGCGATCAATGCCCTCTTCCACGTGGCGGCCGACGGGGCGCTTGCGGGCGCGCGGGCATCGGAAGAACGCTGGCGGCGCAAATCCCCCATGGGCCGCCTCGACGGCGTGCCGGTAACGGTCAAGGACAGTGTGAACGTGGCGGGCTGGCCCTATCTCCATGGCGCGAAGCCGAACCGCGACAGGCCGCTCGCCACGGAGGATGCTCCGCCCGCCGCAAGGCTGAAGGAATCAGGCGCTATCATCTTCGCCAAGACGACGATGCCGGATTGCGGTCTGCTGGGAGCCGGGGTGAGCTCCGCCCATGGCATCACCCGCAACCCGTGGAAACTCTCCGCCAGTACCGGCGGGTCGAGTGCAGGTGCGGGCGCCTCGCTTGCGGCGGGCCTCGGCTTCGGCTCCGTGGGCTCCGACATCGCCGGCTCCGTCAGGCTTCCGGCCAGCCAGTGCGGGCTTGCGGCGCTGAAGCCCACACAAGGGCTGATCCCCCATCTCGCACCCGACATCATCCGCTCGGCGGGACCCATGGGCCGCAGCGTCGCCGACATCGCCGCCATGCTCACAGTGCTGGCGGAGCCGGACCCGCGCGACTGCTGGTCACTTCCCCCGAAGCACATCGCCTATGAGGACGAGCTTCAGCGAGACGTCAGCGGGCTGAAGATCGGCCTCCTGCTCGACATGGGTTTCGACCCCCGGCCGGCGCCCGAGATCGTGGACGTGGTGCGGCAGGCAGGCCGGGTGCTGGCCGATGCGGGCGCCCGGGTGAGCGAAATGCCTGCCCCTTTCGACCGCGATGCCTACAAGGCCATCGACCAGGTGCTGCAGATCAGGGGCTATGCCGAGATCCAGGCCTTCCCGGCGGAGCGGCGCCATGAGGTGACCGAGGCCGTCCGCCATTGGTGCGAGCCTGCCCGGGACTTCACCGCCCTCGACTTCGCGGCGATGCTCCAGGACATCGCGCGCTCACGCGCCAGCCTGGAAAAGAGCCTCAGGCCATATGATTATGTGCTCGCACCCGTGCTGCCCGTGGTGAATTTTCCGGCACATGCGCCGGGCCTCTTCACAGATGTTCCCCTCCGCCACGCTAACTTCACCGCCATGTTCAACCAGACCGCCCAACCCGCCTCATCGGTGCACCAAGCCTTGATCGGCGGGCTACCCGTTGGTGTCCAGGTCATCGGGAGGAGGTTCGACGATCTGGGGGTCCTCCAACTGTCGAAGCGGCTCGAGGAGGCACGCGGGCCCATCGCCTGGCCTGTCGCACCAAGGGACTGACCTGCGAGAATCTTGTGCTTGTGTCAGCAGCGCCAAGTGAATTAACCTCGATCAACGCGCTGGCGAGGCACAATGCTCAAGGAGTTCACGACAGAACCTTTCCAAGCGTCACGCCAGCTGCGCGCCTGGCGTGAGATAATGTCTGACGTCTATTACAGCGTCGACATCGCCAGGCCCGAAACACACCTCCGCGGAAGCCTGCGGGAAGTGGAGATCGGCAACGTCTCGGTTACCCGTTTCGATTCCGATCAGCAGCGCGTGTTCCGCACCCGCCAGAAGATCGCCGAAGGTCCGGACGACTCCTATGTGTTCATCATGCCGCAGCGCGAGAAGATGTATTACAGCCAGCTCGGGCGGAGCGGTTTCGTGGCCGAGGGTGACTATATCCTCGTCAGCACATCCGAATTCTATGAGCTTTCCTGCCCCGACAATTTCCTGAACTACACGGTGAAACTACCCGGCGCCAGCCTGCGCCAGCGCATTCCCAACGTCGATGATCATCTCTGCTGCCGCTTTCCGATGAACCGCGAAATGGCGCAAATCGCGCTCACCCTCGCCACAAAAGCGGCCGTTACCCTGTCGAAGTCACCGGCCACTGGCCACGCCGAGGCGATCGGGAAGCGCATCGAGGACTTCATCGCCATGGTCGTCGAGTGCGAAGACACCACCGCCGTGGGCCAGGAAAAGCGCGCCCGCTTCCTGCTGCGCCAGCGCATATCGCAATTCATCCGTGAGCGCGTGACGGACCCGGATCTGACGCCCCGCGCCATCGCAGAGCACAACGGCATTTCGCTGAGCTATCTGCACAGGGTTTTCAACGAGCACGGCACCACCGTATCCAGCTACGTTCTCGACCAGCGG
>JADCDC010000168.1 GCA_020252385.1 Aestuariivirga sp. | reverse complement strand
GCCGCCCGAAGCGGGATGCCAGCCTTCGCTGGCATGACGGACGTGGAGTGGATCGATGGTTCACACCATCAGGTGCTTGCGCACCTCTGGCCGGTCGAGGTCTTCCGCCGGCCCCGCGTGCACCACCTCGCCGCGGTCCATGATGTAGACGCGGTCGGCAAGGCCGCGGCAGAAGTCGAGATATTGCTCGACCAGCAGGAAGGCCATGCCGGTCGTCTCCTTGAGGTAGCGGATGGCGTTGCCGATGTCCTTGATGATCGAGGGCTGGATGCCTTCCGTGGGTTCGTCGAGCACCAGGATCTTGGGCCTGGTCATCAGGGCGCGGGCGATGGCGAGCTGCTGCTGCTGGCCGCCCGAAAGATCGCCGCCGCGCCGCGCCAGCATGTCCTTCAGCACCGGGAACAGCTTCAGCACCTCGGCATCGATGCGGCGCTCGGCGCGCGGCAGAACGATGAGGCCGGTCCTGAGGTTCTCCTCCACCGTCAGCAGCGGGAAGATCTCGCGCCCCTGCGGCACATAGCCGAGCCCCGCCTTGACGCGCTGGTGCGGCGCCAGCCTCGCGATCGAATGGCCGTCGAAGGCAATGTCGCCCCCGCTCACCGGCTGGAGGCCCATGACGGCGCGCAGAAGGCTCGACTTGCCCACCCCGTTGCGGCCGAGGACGCAGGTGATGGAGCCGGGCTCCACCTCGAGCGACACGCCCCGCAGCGCCTGTGCGGCGCCATAGTGGAGGTCGAGCTTCGAAATGTTCAGGCTGATCATGCTCACCGTCCGAGATAGACTTCGATGACGCGCGGCTCGGCGCTTACTGCGTCGAGCGTGCCCTCGGCCAGCACCGAGCCCTCGTGCAGCACCGTGACCTTCACGTCGAGCTCGCGCACGAAGGACATGTCATGCTCGACGACAACCACGGCCTTCTCCTTGGCGATGCGCTTCAGGAGCTGAGCCGTCTGCGCCGTCTCGTCGTCCGTCATGCCGGCCACCGGCTCGTCGACGAGGAGGAGCCGCGGCTCCTGTGCCAGCAGCATGCCGATTTCCAGCCACTGCTTCTGGCCGTGGCTGAGGAAGGCGGCAAGCTTGCCCGCTTCGGAGGTGAGGCCGACGGTTTCCAGCACTTCCTCGATGCGGGCCTTCTCGGACGCTGCGAGCTTGTGGAACAGGCTCTCGATCACCCCGCGGTTTCCGGCAAGCGCAAGTTCGATGTTGTCCCATACGCTGTGGCTTTCGAACACCGAGGGACGCTGGAACTTGCGGCCAATACCGAGCCTGGCGATGTCCGCCTCGTCGAGTGTCAGCAGGTTGACCGATGCGCCGAAGATCGCCTCACCGGCATCGGGCCGGGTCTTGCCCGTGATCACGTCCATCATCGTCGTCTTGCCGGCGCCATTTGGCCCGATGATGGCGCGCATCTCGCCCTCGCCCACGATGAGCGAGAGGCTGTTCAGCGCCTTGAACCCGTCGAAGCTCACGGTGATGCCGTCGAGATAGAGAAGGGAATCCTGCGCGCTCATTGTGCGGCCTCCGTGGCGGGCGCCGTGGCAGGCACATGCGTCTTCTTCGCCGGGCGTTTCGCCATCCACTCGGCCAGCGTGCCCACGATGCCCTTGGGCAGGAACAGTGTCACACAGACGAACAGCGCACCCAGCACGAGGAGCCACATGTCCGGGAAGGCAGCGGTGAAATAGCTCTTGCCGGAGTTGACGGCGAGTGCGCCGATGATGGGCCCCACCAGCGTGCCGCGTCCGCCCACCGCCGTCCAGATCACGATCTCGATCGAGTTGGCAGGCGAGAATTCGCCCGGGTTGATGATGCCCACCTGCGGCACGTAGAGCGCGCCGGCGATCCCCGCCATGACGGCGGAAAGGGTGAAGGCGAAGAGCTTCACATGCTCCACCCGGTAGCCGATGAAGCGGGTGCGGCTCTCGGCGTCGCGCACCGCCACCATCACCTTGCCGAGCCGCGACATGACCACATATTGCAGCATCAGCAGGAAGCCGGCGAGGATCAGCGCCGTCACCGCGAACAGCACGGCGCGCGTCGACTGCGCCTGGATGTTGAAGCCGAGGATGTCCTTGAAGTCGGTGAGCCCGTTGTTGCCGCCGAAGCCCATGTCGTTCCGGAAGAAGGCCAGCAGCAGCGCATAGGTCAACGCCTGGGTGATGATCGAGAGGTAGACGCCGGTGACGCGCGAGCGGAAGGCGAACCAGCCGAACACGAAGGCCAGGAGGCCCGGCACCAGCATCACCATGATCGCCGCGAACCAGAACATGTCGAAGCCGTACCAGTACCAGGGCAGTTCCTTCCAGTTCAGGAACACCATGAAGTCCGGCAGCACCGGGTGCGCATAGACACCGCGCGTGCCGATCTGGCGCATCAGGTACATGCCCATGGCATAGCCGCCGAGCGCGAAGAAGGCGCCGTGGCCGAGCGAGAGGATGCCGCAATAGCCCCAGGCGAGGTCGAGCGCCAGCGCCAGGATGGCGAAGCACAGGTACTTGCCGAGCAGCGGCACGAGATAGTCCGGCACGTGGAAGGGTGAGTCCGGCGGCACCCACAGGTTCAGCACCGGCACGAGCAGTGCTATGGCGGCGATCAGCGCCGCGGCGATGTAGGTGAGCCTCCTCATGCGTCGACGAACCTGCCCTTGAGCGCGAAGAGCCCGCGCGGCCGCTTCTGGATGAACAGGATGATGAAGACCAGCACCAGGATCTTGGCCAGCACCGCGCCCGCGAAGGGCTCGAGGAACTTGTTGACGATGCCGAGCGTCATGGCGGCCACCAGCGTGCCCCAGAGATTGCCGACACCGCCGAACACCACGACCATGAAGCTGTCGATGATGTAGCTCTGCCCGAGGTCCGGCGAGACGTTGTCGATCTGGGAGAGGCCGACGCCTGCGATGCCGGCGATGCCGGAGCGCACCGCGAAGGTGAGTGCGCCCACCCACGGCGTCTTGATGCCGATGGCAGACGCCATGCGGCGGTTCTGGGTCACGGCGCGCAGCTGCAGGCCGAAGGATGTCTTGTTGAGCAAGAGATAGAGCCCCGCGAACACCGCGAGCGAGAACAGCACCAGCCACAGGCGGTTGTAGGTGATCGACATCTGGCCGATCTCGAAGGCGCCCGAGGCCCAGGAGGGGTTGCCCACCTCGCGGTTGGTGGGGCCGAAAATCATGCGGATTGCTTGCTGCAGGATCAGCGAGACGCCCCAGGTGGCCAGCAGCGTCTCAAGCGGGCGGCCATAGAGCGGCCGGATCACGATGCGCTCGATGAGGATGCCCATGAGTGCCGCCACGAGGAAGGCCAGCGGCAGTGCGATGAGGAGCGACCAGTCGAACAGGCCCGGGAAGGAGGTGCGGATCACCTCCTGCACCACGAAGGTGGTGTAGGCGCCAAGCATCACCATTTCGCCATGCGCCATGTTGATGACGCCCATGACGCCGAAGGTGATGGCAAGGCCGATGGCCGCGAGCAGCAGGACGGAACCGAGCGATATGCCGAACCATACGTTCTGCGCCATGCTCCAGTAGGCGAGCGTCGTCTCGATTTCGGAGATGGCCTGCTGTGCCGCCAGTGCCGCGGGCCCGCTGCCCTCCGCCGTCGTGGAGAGGATCGGCAGCACGTCGCGGCTTCCCGTGGCGGCCAGCGTGGCGATTGCGGCCTCCTTCACCTCGTCCGTGGCGCTGGAGGCCAGAAGTGCCGAGGCCCGCGCCAGTTCGAGCGCGGATTTGACCTGCGGGTCCGTCTCCTTGGCGAGCGCCTCGTCAAGCGCGGGGAGTGCTGCCGCATCGCGCGACTTGAACACGGCCTGCGCGGCTTCGAGGCGCTTTGCGGCATCGGGGCTGGCGAGCGCCGAACCGCCGGCGGCCGCGCGGATCACGCGGCGCAGCGCATTGTTGATGCGGATCCTGCTGACGTCTGATTTCGCGGCCTGGCCAAGCTCCTCGCCCGATACGGGGTCGGTCAGGTTGAAGGCGCCGCCCGCCTCCTCGGCGATCACGACGAGGCCGTCGGACTTGCGGACATAGAGATCGCCCTCGCCCAGTGCGCCGAGGACCTTGGCGGGGACTTCGCCCGGTTGGGCGGCGAGCGTCTTGATCGCCTCCTCGAGGCCGTCGAGCTTCACCTTGCCGAGCGCGTTCACCGACTCGCGCAGGTCCGCCACGGCGGCGGTGGAGGCAAAGATCAGGATCAGGAAGGCGGCGATCAGGCGGCGCATGGGGCGTCCCTCGGGCAGAGTGGGGACCGGCCCCCTCCCGGTTGGAAGGGGGCCGGAATGCATGTGGCAACCGTCAGATCAGGCGCCGCCGCACTTGCCCGTGGCGGTGTTGAAGTTGCCGCAGGACATCGGAGCGCGCCAGTCGGCGATGAGGGGTGCGGATTCCGGCAGGTAGTCCGACCATTCGTCGCCCACGACGAGGCCTGGCGTCGACCACACGATGTCGAACTGGCCGTCCTCCTGCACCTCGCCGATCAGCACCGGCTTGGTGATGTGGTGGTTCGGCATCATCGCCGAGAAGCCGCCCGAGAGGT
>JADCDC010000167.1 GCA_020252385.1 Aestuariivirga sp. | reverse complement strand
TCGACTGGCGATCGCCCAGCCTGGCGCGGGCCTCGCGCTCCGCCGCCCTTCCGGACGCTTGCGGAAATCCGATCGGCATGTCCACCGCAATGACGCCCGCCTCCAGCGCCAGAACCTCGGCGAAGCTGCGGCACAGGTGATGCGTGACGCGCTCCGCCCAGCGCACGGCGATCCAGCCGCCGCGGCACCCGTCGACGCCGAGCACCGCGCTCATGCCGCGTGGAGCGCGCCCGCCACGTCGAGCACCGTGCTACCGGCGCTCCGCGCGATGGCGCGGGCGAGCGTCTTCATGGCGGTGGCGAGCGCGCCCTCGGGCGGCTTGTCGAGACGTGCCGCGAGATAGAGGCCGCTCAGGAAATCGCCGGTGCCATGGGGCACGTGTGGCAGCCTGGGCGTGACGGCGCGATGAACATCATCCGCCGTCACGAGCAGCGTGGCGAGACTGTCATCGCCTGCGGGGATGGAGGTGGCGAGCAGTTCCGGGCGCGCCAGGCTGCGGGCGGCGGCGATGGCGCTCGTTTCATCGCTCACCGTCATCCCAGAGAGCCATGACAGCTCGAAGGCATTGGGGGTGAGGCAGGTGGCGCGCGGCACGAGATGATCGCGGATCGCCTCGGCCACATCCTGCGGAACATAGAGGCGGCCGTGATCGCCCAACACCGGGTCGACCAGCAGATAGGGAACGGGAACGCGGTCGAGAAGGCGGGCCACTTCCTCGACCTGGCCCGCGCTGGCGAAATAGCCGGTGAGCATGGCATCGAGACCTTCGAATGCGCCCAGTGCCTCGAGTGCCGCGAACATGCGGGCCATGTCCTCCGCACTTGTGCGAAAGCCGGCGGGCTGGCCATGGCCCGGATGGTTCGACAAGATGATGGTGGGCAGCGCCAGCACCTCGTGGCCGCGTGCCTGCAGTGCGGGCACGGCGGCACTGTTGCCGACGGGACCCCAGACCACCTGGCTCGAGACCGCGAGCACGCGCATCAGATCACGTTCTTCTCGTAAAGCGGCGCGTTCCGCGCGATCCTGCCATAGCCGAAGCGCGTGAGATCGATCGTGCGGAAGCCGCCGTGGATGACGAGCTCGGCAATCGCATTGCCCGCCGCCGGGCCCTGCTGCAGGCCATGGCCCGAGAAGCCGTTGGCGAAGAGGAGGTTCGAAACCTCGGGGTGCGGGCCGATGACAGCATTCTGGTCCAGCGCGTTGTAGTCGTAGTGGCCCACCCAGGCGCTGGTGACCTTGATCGCCTCGAACAGTGGAACATGCTGGGCCAGCACCGGCCAGATGCGCTCCTCGAACCAGGCATGGTCGACCTCCCAGTCGAGCTCGCTGGGCTCCTCATGCTCCTCGGGCGACAGGCCGCTCAGGAAGGTGCGGCCCTCGGGGCGGAAATAGACACCACCCGGCAGCACGGTGAGCGGCGCGCGGTGCAGCGCCTCCGTGGCGGCGGGGCAGTCGAGCACATAGACATAGCGCTTGCGTGGGCCCACAGGCAGCGCGATCCCCGCCATGGCGGCGAGACTGCCGGCACCCGGACCCGCGGCATTGACGAGGACGCCGCAGGAGATCGCCTCGCCGGATGCGAGCGTCACGCCGGAGATGCGATGTCCTGAATGACTGACGGCGGTGACCTCGCCCGCGACCAGCTCCACGCCCCTGGCGAGCGCCGCCTTGCGGAACAGGGCGGCGAATGTGTAGGGGTCGACCCAGCCCTCGTTCGAGAGGCCGAAGCAAGCTGCGGCGATGCCCTCCGCCACGAGCCACGGGAAGCGGGCGGAGAGTTCTTCCGTCCGCAGCAGCACATTGTCGGCGCCATGGGCCTTCTGCACGGCGTGGTTCTCGGCCAGCACGGGGAGGCCCTCTTGCGTGGCGCAGATGAGATAGCCCTGCTCCCTGAAGCCGACATCGGCATCGGGGCCGAACTCCTGCTTCAGGGACTTGACCAGCCTGATCCCAAAGGTTGACAGCGCGATGTTCTCCGGCGTCGAGAATTGCTGGCGGAGGCCGCCCGCCGACAGGGCGGTGGCGCCCTGCCGCCAGGACGTGTCCTTCTCGACCAGCGCGATCGACCCGGAGAATCCGTGCTTGCGCAGGTAATAGGCGCTGGCGCTGCCCACGATGCCGCCGCCCACGATGACGATGTCATATGCCTTCATGAGGCGGGACATTGCCCAAAGCACCCTTCAGCCACAAGGCCCCCGCGCAAAGGTCTGCTCATCCAAAAGTGGGCTTTTCTTCGCGCCGGCCGGCGACTAGCTTTGCGCCGCAACAGATTTTGGAAATGCCATGCCCGTACGAGCCCGACGCAGCGTTCTCTACATGCCCGGCGCCAATGAACGCGCCCTCGAGAAGGCGAAGACGCTCGACGCCGATTCCCTGATCCTCGACCTTGAGGATTCGGTGGCGCCCGACGCCAAGGCGGAGGCCCGGGCGAAGGTTCAGGCGGCAGTCAAGTCCGGCGGCTATGGCCACCGCGAACTCGTCATCCGCATCAACGGCCTCGACACGCCCTGGGGAGTGGAGGACCTGAAGATGGCGGCGGCGGCGAACCCCGACGCGATCCTCGTGCCCAAGGTGGCGCGGCCCGGCGACATCGTGAACGTCTCGAAGATCCACGCCGGCATGGGCGGTGCCGATTCCACCCGCATGTGGGCGATGATGGAGACGCCGATGGCGATCTTCAACGTGCGCGAGATCGCCTCCGTGCACCAGGTGGCGAGGCTCTCCTGCCTGGTTCTCGGTACCAACGATCTCCTGAAGGAATCGCGCGCGCTCGCCACCGGCGGCCGCTTCGCCATCCTGCCCTGGCTGTCGATGACGCTGCTCGCCGCACGCGCCTATGGCCTCGACGTGATCGACGGCGTCTACAACGACTTCCGGGACGAGCAGGGCTTCCGGGCGGAATGCGAGCAGGGCCGGACGCTGGGCATGGACGGCAAGACGCTGATCCACCCCGGCCAGATCGCGCTGTGCAACGAGCTCTTCTCGCCGGCATCTGAGGAAGTGGCGTGGTCGCGCAAGGTCATCGCCGCCTTCGCGCTGCCGGAGAACGCCGCGAAGGGTGTCATCACCATCGATGGCCGGATGGTGGAGCGCCTGCACCTTGCCATGGCGGAGCGCGTGGCGACGATCGCGGAGGCGATCTCGTGAGCGTCAAGACCAATCCCGGCAATTTCTTCGAGGACTTCCGCCTGGGCCAGATGATCCGCCACGCCACGCCGCGCAGCGTGACGGCGGGCGATCAGGCGCTCTACACGGCACTCTACGGCTCGCGCTTCGCGGTGCAGTCCTCCGACGCCTTCGCGCGGATGGTGGGATACCCCTCGGCACCCATCGACGACCTCCTCACCTTCCACATCGTCTTCGGCAAGACCGTGCCCGACATCTCGCTCAATGCGGTGGCGAACCTTGGCTATGCCGAGTGCCGGTTCCTCAAGCCCGTCTATCCGGGCGACACGCTCTCGACCGTCTCGGAGGTGATCGGGCTCAAGGAGAATTCCAACGGCAAGACCGGCACGGTCTATGTGCGCTCCACCGGATCGAACCAGCAGGGCGACGAGGTGCTCTCCTATGTGCGCTGGGTGATGGTGCGGAAGCGCGACGAGAAACTGCCTGCTCCCACCGCGCATGTGCCGGACCTGGCGAAGAGCGTCGACGTCTCGGCACTCGGCGCGGCCTGCCCGCGGATCGATGCGGCAAGATGGGACGACGGCCTTTCCGGCTCGCCGCATCGCTTCGGCGATTATGCGGTGGGCGAGAAGATCGACCACGTCGACGGCATGACGGTGGAGGAGGCCGAGCACCAGCTGGCCACGCGCCTCTACCAGAACACCGCGAAGGTGCATTTCAACCAGCATTCGGAATCGCAGGGCCGCTTCGGGCGCAGGTTGATCTATGGCGGCCACGTCATTTCGCTGGCGCGCGGCTTAAGCTTCAACGGGCTCGCCAACGCCTTCCACATCGCGGCGATCAACGGCGGGCGGCACGCCGCACCGCTGTTCGCCGGTGGCACGGTGTTCGCATGGTCGGAGATCCTCGAGACGGCGGAGATTCCGGGCCGCGGCGACGTTGGCGCACTCAGGATCCTGACACGGGCGACGCGCGATCTTCCGTGCACGGACTTCCCGCTCGGGGACGGCACGGCGGAGACGCCGGGCGTGATCCTGGAGCTCGACTACTGGGCGCTGATGGTGCGCTGACTGGGCACGTTTTCCCTCCCCCTTGTGGGGAGGGAACAAGGGTGGGGGTCGCTCCGGCGCCGGACCATCTGGTTGAGCGAAGATTGCAGACACCGCCCAACCCCCACCCCTACCCCTCCCCACAAGGGGGAGGGGGATTCTGTCCGGCCAGGCTGATCACAGCATCAACCGCTTCTCGGCCATGGGGAAGCTGCGCGCCATGTCCTTGACCGGATGCGAGGGGCGCGCCGGCAGCGAAATCTTCTGCGCCTGGCCGGTCTTCGCCGCCTCCTCGATGGCGCGCATGATGGCGACATCGGCGAGGCCGTCGCCGCCGTCGGGCTCGGGCCGGACACCCTTCAGAATGCACTCGGAGAAATAATGTGCCTGGCCGCTGAAGTGGTCATATTGCGGGAAGGCCTTCTCGACCGTCTCACCGCCCTTGGTGAGCCTCACCGTGATCGGGCGGTCGAAGCGGTAGCCGGAGTGGACCTCGATCTGCCCGGTGGTGCCCACCACGCGATACTGGTCGATGTCGTCGCCGCCGAAGCTGGCGATGAAATGCGCCAGGCGCTCACCCGGGAAGCGCAGCGTGGCGGAGACCATTTCCTCCACCTCCGAGAAGCGCGCATCACCCGGCCTCGCTGCAATCGCCGCGATGATCTCGGTCGGCTCCGCCTGGAACAGGTGACGCATGGCGTTGATGCAATAGACCCCGATGTCCTGCAAGGGCCCGCCCCAGTGCTCCGCCTTGAGGCGGTGGTTGCCAGCAGCGACGGGGAAGGAGAAGGTCGAATTGAAGATGCGGGGTTCCCCGATCTCGCCGCGGCGGATCATGTCGATGGCCTCGAGCGTGCCGGGCTCGCTGTGCAGGCGGTAGGCGGTCATCAGCTGGACGCCTGCAGTGTCGGCCGCGGCGATCATCGCCTCGCATTCCGCCACCGTCACGGCGAGCGGCTTCTCGACCAGCGCATGGACGCCGGCCCTGGCGGCGCGGATCGCATAGTCGGCATGCATGGAGTTGGGGAGCGCGATGTAGACGGCATCGACGTGGCCGCTCTTCAGCATCTCGTCATACTGCGCGTAGGAGTAGACATGCGGAATGCCGTGGAAGCTCGCGAGCTTTTCCGCATTGGCGCGGTTGCCGGAGACGAGGGCGGTGACCTCGGAGTTGCCGGTCTGCGCGATCGAGGGCAGGAAGGCGATCTGCGAGATCCATCCGGTGCCGACGACGGCGTAGCGAACTTTGTTCATGCTGCGACTCCTTGATTGGGTGGCGGAAGATAGACCTGTCAGGGAACCGGCGTCCACTGCACCTGGTCGATGTGGGTGGCGCCGGTGGCCAGCATGACCAGCCGGTCGAGCCCCAGCGCCACGCCCGAGGCGGGCGGCATGATGGCAAGTGCCGCCAGCAGCTCCTCATCGATCGGGTAGCGCTCGCCATAGACCCGTTCCTTGACGTCCATCTCGGAGATGAAACGGCGGCGCTGTTCCTCCGCATCCGTCAGCTCGCCGAAGCCGTTGGCGAGTTCCATGCCGCAGGCATAGAGCTCGAAGCGCTCGGCGACGCGGGCGTCCCGCGGGGAGGTGCGGGCGAGTGCGGCTTCGACCGCCGGATATTCGTGGAGCACGGTGACGCGGCCCAGCCCAAGCTGCGGCTCCACCTTCTCCGACAGGATGCGGCTGAAGATGTCGGACCAGGACTCGTCCTTCCCGAAGGCAACGGGCGAGATGGCGGCCAGCGCCTCCGTATCGGCCGTGCCGTCCTCCCGCAGGGTTGAGAGCAGGTCGACCCCGGCATGACGGATGAAGGCGTCGTTGCCGGTCAGCCACTCCGCCGTGGCGAAGGGATCGGCCGCCCGGCCCCGCCAGCGGAACAGGCGCGTTTGGGCCGCCTCCGCCGCGAGCCGCACCAGCGCCAGCGCATCGGCGATGACGGCGGCGTAGTCCTCCCGCGCGCGATACCATTCAAGCATGGTGAATTCCGGCGCATGGGTGGGGGTGCGCTCGCGGTTCCGCCAGACATGGCCGAGGGTGAATATGCGGGTTTCCCCCGCCGCCAGAAGCTTCTTGGCGGCGAATTCGGGCGAGGTGTGGAGATAGCGCCGCTCGGTTGAGCCATCCGGCTGGATTAGCTCGGTTGCGAAGGCATGGAGATGGGCCTCGTTGCCGGGCGAAATGGCGAGTGCGGCGCAATCGACCTCGAGGAACTCCCGCTCGGTGAACCAGGCGCGGATGCCCGCCACGATGCGGTTCCGCGCCAGCAGGAAGGGCCGCCGGTCTGCGTGGCGGTCGGGCGAGAACCAGGGGGACGGGGCTGGCGGCAAGGGGGCGCCTCTGGGGGGTTGGCTTCCGGAATGGCCACTGCTAATACCCCGCGCAGTCAAATCCGGCAATTTCAGAAGCGAGATACGAAACGTGGTCAAGGTTATCGCAAGCGG
>JADCDC010000166.1 GCA_020252385.1 Aestuariivirga sp. | reverse complement strand
CAGCCGATCGAGCCATCGAGCGCCACATAGGAGAGGTCGTACTTCGAGGCCTCGATCTCCTTCGGGTCCTCTTCGGTCAAGTCGCGGAGTTCCTTGATCTCCGGATGGCGGTCGAGCGCGTTCGAGTCGAAATTGATCTTGGCGTCGAGGCAGAGGAGGTTGCCGTCCTTGGTGACGACCAGCGGATTGATCTCGAGGAGGCTCATGTCCTTCTCGGTGAAGGCCTTGTAGAGCTGGCCGATCATCTTCACGCACTGCTTCACCTGGTCGCCCTCGAGCTTGAGGGCGGAGGCGATGCGGCGGCCGACATAGGGCGCGTAGCCCGAGGCCGGATCGACCTGCACGGTGATGATCTTCTCAGGCGTTGCGTGCGCCACCTCCTCGATGTTCATGCCGCCCTCGGTCGAGGCGATGAAGGCGACCCGGGAGGTCTCGCGGTCGACGAGGATCGAGAGGTAGAGTTCGCGGGCAATCGCGGTGCCTTCCTCGATGTAGAGGCGCTGGACGAGCTTGCCCTCGGGGCCGGTCTGATGCGTCACCAGCGTCATGCCCAGCATGCGCGTGGCCTCGGCCTTCACGTCGGCCACCGACTTCACCACCTTGACGCCGCCGCCCTTGCCGCGGCCGCCGGCGTGGATCTGCGCCTTCACCACCCAGACGGGGCCGGGCATTGTTTCCGCCGCCTTCACCGCCTCCTCGACCGTGAAGGCAGGATGTCCGCGACCGGTCGCGACGCCGAAGCCCCTGAGGACTTCCTTGGCCTGATACTCATGAATGTTCATATCTGTGCGCTCTTTCGTGTGACGTGCGCGTCAGGCAAGGTCCGGGGCGATGGTCTTCGCCGCGGCCATGAGGCCATGGACGGCATCGACCGACTTCTTGAAGCCGGCTTTGTCCTCGTCGTTCAGGTGAATCTCGGCGATGCGCTCGACACCCTTCTCGCCGATCACCACGGGAACGCCGACATAGGTGTCCTTGACGCCATACTGGCCGGTCAGGTGCGCGGCACAGGGCAGGAGGCGCTTCTTGTCCTTGAGGAAGCTCTCCGCCATGGCGATGGCCGAGGTGGCAGGCGCGTAATAGGCCGAACCCGTCTTGAGGAGGCCGACGATCTCCGCACCGCCGTCGCGCGTGCGCTGGACGATCTTGTCAATCTTCTCCTGCGTGGACCAGCCCATCTTCACGAGGTCGGGGACCGGGATGCCGGAGACGGTGGAATAGCGGATCAGCGGCACCATGGTGTCGCCGTGGCCGCCGAGCACGAAGCCGGTGACATCCTCGACGGAAACGTTGAATTCCTCGGCGAGGAAGTGGCGGAAACGGGCGCTATCGAGCACACCGGCCATGCCGACCACCATGTTGGTGGGCAGGCCCGAATATTTCTGCAGGGCCCAGACCATGACGTCGAGCGGGTTGGTGATGCAGATGACGAAGGCGTTGGGCGCGTGCTGCTTGATGCCTTGACCCACCGAGGCCATGACCTTGAGGTTGATGCCGAGGAGGTCGTCACGGCTCATGCCGGGCTTTCTCGGAACGCCCGCGGTGACAATGCAGACATCCGCGCCGGCGATCGCCTCGTAGGAATTGACGCCGGACAGCTTCGCGTCGAAGCCCTCGACCGGGCCGGACTGGGCGATATCCAGCGACTTACCTTGGGGAAGGCCCTCCGCGATGTCGAACACCACGATGTCGCCCAGTTCCTTCAAGGCAGCGAGATGCGCAAGCGTGCCGCCGATCATGCCGCCGCCGATCAACGCGATTTTCTTCCGAGCCATGTGCTTTGAGTCCTTCTAAGGCCGTACCGTCAGGTCGTTTTGCAGTGCAAAAGCGACGGTTTGTGTAGACCCGATATCTATCACCTTCAAGACACGCGCCTAGTCCTTTCGGACGAGAAACTTGACCAAAACGTCAAGTTTCGACGATTTTTTTGCCCCACCAGGAGGCCGACTGCATCTCCTTCAGGCGGGACACCGTCCTGCCGAACTCGAAGGCATGGTCACCCGACGGGTAGATATGCTCCGGGGCTTGCGCCGAGGTGGCCACCAGCCTGACCTTCCCGTCATAGAGCGTGTCGATCAGGAGGACGAAGCGCCTGGCCTCGTTGCGGCGCTCCGGCCCCAGCGCCGGAATGTGCTCCAGGAACAGGATGCGGAAATTCTCCGCCAGCGCCAGATAGTCAGCAGGGCCCAGCGGCTTTTCGCAGAGATCGGCGAAGCCAAAGCGGGCGCAGCCATGGGCGGCCTGCGGTACATGGAGATTGCGGCCCAGGACCGCGATGTCCCGCACTTCGCCGCGCTCCGTGTCGGTGAGCCTCACCCACAGGTCCTGGAGGCGCGCGTCGGTCTCGGGCGAGATGGGGGTGAGGAAGGTCTCATGCGCCTTGATGCGGCCGAGGCGATAGTCGGTCGGGCTGTCGAGCGAGACCACGTCCAGGCGCTCGCCGATGAGCGCGATGAAGGGCTCGAAGAGCTGGCGGTTCAGCCCGTTGCGGTAGAGATCCCTGGGCGCGAGGTTGGAGGTGGTGACGATCACCGTGCCCGCGGCGATGAGGCCCTCGAACAGGCGGCCCACGATCATCGCGTCCGCGATGTCGGTGATCTGCATCTCGTCCAGGCAGAGGAGTCGGGCCTCCTTCGCGATCGCCTTCGCCACGGGCGCGATCGCATCCTGTGCCTTGGACTGGCGCGCGGCATGGAGGCGCTTGTGCACCTCCTGCATGAAGGCGTGGAAATGCACGCGGCGCTTCGGCGACACGCCCACCGTGACGTGGAACAGGTCCATCAGCATGGTCTTGCCGCGCCCCACCTCGCCGTGGATGTAGAGGCCCTTGGGAACGGGTGCTGGCTTCTTCAGGCGGCCGAAGAGGCCCGTGGTCGCGGACTTCTCCAGTTGCTGGGCCAGGGCATCGAGCTTCGCCACGACGCTGCGCTGCGCCGCATCGGGCTTGAGGGCGCCCGATTGGTGGCGGCGGTCGTATTCGGCGAGGACGCTTTGCATTGGCTCAGCGGTTCACGATCACATGCGGACTGATGCGAAACGCTACAGCCCCCCTCCCCCCTGTGGGGAGGGGCAGGGGTGGGGGTTGCTCCGCAGGCTGAGAATGAGGTTGGGCCAAGATTGCCGGCATCTCCCGACCCCCACCCCTACCCCTCCCCACAAGGGGGAGGGGAAAAGGGCGGGCGCAGCCGTTGCTGTGTTCAGAGCGTCTGCCCCGTCTTCTTCCAGTCCGCGAGGAACTGCTCGATGCCCTTGTCGGTCAGCGGGTGCTTGACCAGCGACTTGATGACGGCGGGCGGGCAGGTGGCGACATCGGCGCCGATCAGCGCCACCTGCTTCACATGCAGTGCGTTCCGCACGGAGGCGGCGAGGATCTCGGTGTCGAAGGCGTAGTTGTCGTAGATCTGGCGGATTTCGGCGATGAGCTCCGTGCCGTCGAGGTGGATGTCATCGAGGCGGCCGACGAAGGGCGAGATGAAGGTGGCGCCCGCCTTTGCCGCGAGCAGCGCCTGGTTGGCCGAGAAGCACAGCGTGACGTTCACCATGCAGCCGTCGGAGGAGAGCGCCTTGCAGGCCTTGAGGCCATCAAGCGTGAGCGGCACCTTGATCGTCACGTTCTTGGCGATCTTCCGGAGGTCAGCAGCCTCGCGCATCATGCCCTCATAGTCGAGCGACACGACCTCCGCCGACACCGGCCCCTCGACGATGCCGCAGATCTCGGCGATCACATCCTTGAACTGCCGGCCCGACTTGGCGATGAGCGAGGGGTTGGTGGTCACACCATCGAGCAGGCCGAGGTCGGCCAGGTCCTTGATGTCCTTCACTTCGGCGGTATCGGCAAAGAATTTCATTTCGCTCGTCCTTCTCGTCAGTTTCTTTCCTCTCCCCCACGGACGTGGGGGAGAGGGTAGGGTGAGGGGGGTCTTTCCGCGTGAGGACTGCGTGGAATGAATCTCCGCAGCTGCTTCGGCACGAACGTTACCGCTGGGACCCGCGGCAGCCACCCCCTCACCCTACCCTCTCCCCCACATGCGTGGGGGCGAGGAAGTGATTAGGGAATGGGGGAGGCTTACCGCCCGCCCGCCGCCAAATCAACCGTGCGGGGGTCATGGCCGCACTGCAGGCGGGCGGCATCGCAGAGGGTTGAGACGAGCGCGGAGAGATCGCCTCCGCCCAAGGGCTTGCCATCGAGCGACGTGACGGGCCGGATGAAGCGCAGGCTGTTGGTGAGGAACACGGCGTCCGCCGTCTTGAGTTCGGAGGGCTTCACCGCGCGTTCCTCCGGCACGAGGCCGAGTCGGGCGGCGGAATGGATCAGCGCCTGGCGCATGACGCCGGTGAGGATGCCCTGGTCACGCGCCGGGGTGATCAGCGTGCGGCCCCTGAGCAGGAAGATGTTGGCGATGGAGGAACAGGCCACGGCCCCCTTCGTGTTGCGCATCAGCGCATCCTCAGCCCCCTTCGCCGTGGCCTCGCGGGCGGCGGCGATGTTGTCGATGTAGGAGAGCGTCTTGTGGCGGGCCGTCACACTCAGGGGATTGCGGCGGATCGTGCTGGTGGCCAGCGCCACGGGCTTGAACATCAGCGAGGCGTCGAAGGGATCGAGGGTGAGGAGCAGGCTGGGGCGTCCGCCATCGGCGGCGAGCCCGCGGGCACTGCTGCCGCGGGTCAGCGTGACCCGCAGGACCTGATGGGTTGCCGGCGCATCAGCGAGGAGTTCGGCCAGGGCATCGTCGAGCCCGTCGCGGTCGAAGGGGAGCCCCAGTTCCTGTGCCGCTGCCTCCAGCCGCAGGAAATGCATGTTGCCCCACAGGGGCGTCTGGTTGAGGACGAGGATCGTCTCGAACAGCCCGTCGCCCAGCAGGAAGCCGCGCTCGCCGCGCGCCATCGAAAGCGCGCCCTCGACGCGCGCGCCGTTGAACCAGGTGCGGCTCATCGCACCTCCTTGAGGAAGTTCCTGAGCATGTCATAGCCCCCTTCCGTCAGAATCGATTCGGGGTGGAACTGTACGCCATGGGTGGGATGCGATCGATGACGAAGCCCCATGATCTCGCCCTCGTCGCTGCGCGCGCTGATCTCGAGCGGCGTGTCGCGGCCCTCGAGATCGACGATGAGCGAGTGGTAGCGGCCTGCGCTGAAGCGCTGCGGGAGCCCTTCGAAGACGCCCTTGCCGTCATGATTGATCTCGGAGGAGTCACCATGCATCGGGCGGCGCGCGCGTTTGACAAGTCCGCCGAACACCTCGCCCATCACCTGGTGGCCGAGGCAGATGCCGAGGATGGGGAGCTTGCCGGAGAATTCGCGCATGATGTCCATCGACTGGCCCGCCTCGTGCGGCGTGCAGGGGCCGGGCGAGATGACGATGGCCCTCGCGGATGAGAGATCCCGTGGCGTGACGTGATCGTTGCGCACGACATGTGTGGGTGCGCCCAGCTCCTCGAAATAGCGGGCCACGTTGTGGACAAAGCTGTCGTAGTTGTCGACGATCAGGATCACGGCGCGAAGGCCTCCATGATGCGCCTGATCTTGGTGAGGCTCTCCTCGTATTCCGCCGCCGGGTTGGAGCGCGCGGTGATGCCGCCGCCGCCCTGGACACGCGCCGTGCCGCCGTGGAACTGCGCGGTGCGGATGGCGATGTTGAAGTCCGTCCGGCCATTGAAGCCGATGTAGCCGATGGCGCCGCAATAGACGCCGCGCGGAGCCTGCTCGACCTCCGCGATGATCTCCATGGCGCGGATCTTCGGCGCTCCCGTGATCGAGCCGCCGGGGAAGGTGGCGCCGATCAGGCCGCCCACGCCTGTGCCGTCCTTCAGCTCCGAGGTGATGACGGAGACGAGGTGGTGGAAATTGGCATAGCTTTCGAGACCGCAGAGCACCGGCACCTTCACCGTGCCGGGCTTCGAGACGCGGGAGAGATCGTTCCGCAGGAGGTCGACGATCATCACGTTCTCGGCGCGGTCCTTGCGGCTCGATGTCAGGTCGGCGATGAGGCTCGCATCGCGCGCGGGGTCGCTGTCGCGCCGCCTCGTGCCCTTGACGGGGCGGGCCTCGACGATGGTTCCGTCATGGCGCAGCAGGCGCTCGGGCGAGGAGGAGGCGATCTGGATCGCGCCATAGTCCATGAAGGCGGCGAAGGTCGCTGGGTTCTTGAGGCGCAGCACGCGGTAGAAGGCGAGCGGATCGAAGCCCTCGGGGATCATCGCCTCGAACATCTGCGTGATGTTGGCCTGGAAGATGTCGCCCGCGAGGATGAACTCCACCGTGCGGGCAATCGCCGCCTCATAGGCCTCGCGCGTGAAATTCGATTGCCATCCGGTGATGACGTGGCTGCCGAGGGCTTGCGGCTTCCGGCGGAGCAGGGCTTCGAGCTCGTCCGCGCGCTTCTCATCGCCCGCGATAATCCATGCGCGCTCCTGCATGTGATCGACGGCCGCGATGCAGTCAAAGTGGTGGAGGATGAGATCCGGGCAGAGGGGGGCGAGATCCGGGATCCGCGCGTCAGGCTCCAGCCGCCGCCCGAAATCATAGGCGATGTAGCCCGCGAGCCCGCCCTGGAAGGGCGGCAGGCCCGGAACGTGGCGCTGGCGGTTCTCAGCCATCATCCGGTCGACCAAGGCGAGCGGGCTTTCCTCCACCCTCCTCCCGTCGAGGAAGGTGCCGGCAGCGCTCACCTCCAGCGTCGCTTTCGGGTTGCAGGCGAGGAAGGAGTAGCGGCCCAGATGCTCCGAGCGCATGACGCTTTCGAGCAGGGTGAGGTGACGCTGGCCCTTCAGCCGCAGCGCCAGGGCGGAGGGCTCGAGGCAGACGATCTCGCGTGTGTGTGGTTCCCGCATCCTGGCGTCATATAAGGGTGGAAGCGGGCTTCCCCCAAGTCTATTTCAGACGGGATGAGCCGCGATTCCGCCATAGCCGAGGTCCTGTTGCCGCTGGCGCTGGACGGGCCCTATTCCTACCGCGTGCCGGAGGGCATGGCGCTGGAAGCGGGCGCTTACGTCGCCGTGCCGCTGGGCCCCCGGCAGATGATCGGCGTCGTCTGGGCGCTGAAGGACAAGGCCTCGACGGAGAAGACGCTGCGTGACGTGGCCCATGCCTTCGACATGCCGGCCATGCCGGAGACACACCGGAAATTCATCGAATGGCTCTCGGCCTATTACCTCGAACCCATGGGCAATGTGCTCCGCATGGTGCTGCGTTCGCCCGGCGCCTTCGAGGGCCCACGCGAGCAGACGGCCTATCGCGCCACTGACCTTGTTCCGAAGCGCATGACGCCGCAGCGCGCCCGCGTGCTCGAGATCGCGCGCGAGGGCTTTGCGATGCGGGCCTCGGAACTGGCGGAAGCGGCGGGTGTGGGAACCTCGGTGGTCAAGGCGCTGGCGAAGGACGGCGCCCTCGAACAGGTGGCACTTCCGGCGCTGAGGCGCTTTCCCGAGCCGGACCTCAATGCCGGCGGCTTCACGCTCTCAGGCGACCAGCAGCAGGCGGCGGCGGCACTCCGCGCCGTGGTGGCCCAGCGCCAGCACAAGGTGATGCTGCTCGACGGCGTCACTGGTTCCGGCAAGACGGAGGTCTATTTCGAGGCGATGGCCGCCGCATTGGCGGCGGGCGGCCAGGTGCTGCTGCTGCTCCCCGAGATCGCGCTCACCCAGAGCTTCCTCGCCCGCGTCGAGCGGCGCTTTGGCTCGGAGCCCGCGCAGTGGCACTCCGACGTGCGCCCGCGCGAGCGCGAGCGGGTGTGGCGCGGCGTGGCCGATGGCTCGGCCAAGATCGTGGTCGGCGCGCGCTCGGCACTCTTCCTGCCGTGGAAGAGCCTCAAGCTCATCGTCGTCGATGAGGAGCACGAAAGTGCCTACAAGCAGGACGACGGCGTGCCCTACCACGCACGGGACATGGCGGTGCTTTATGGATCGATCGGGAGGTTTCCCGTGGTGCTCTCCTCCGCCACGCCGTCGCTTGAAACATTGGTGAACGTCGACCGCGGCCGCTACGGCGTGGTGCGGCTGAAGGACCGGCATGGGCGGCCGGAGCTTCCCGAGATCGGCCTCATCGACATGAAGCGGGCGACGATGGATCCCGGCACATGGATCTCCGCCCCGCTGTTCGAGGAGGTGACGAAGACGCTGGCCGCGGGCGACCAGGCGCTGCTGTTCCTCAACCGGCGCGGCTATGCGCCGCTCACCATCTGCCGCGCCTGCGGGCACCGGCTGGAATGCCCCAACTGCGCGGCCTCACTGGTGGAGCACCGTTTCCGCCGGCAGCTGATGTGCCATCACTGCGGCCACCTGGAGCCCATGCCGAAGGCCTGCCCGAGCTGCCACACGGAGGGCAAGATGGTGCCGGTTGGCCCCGGCGTCGAACGGCTGGCGGAGGAGGCGGCCCAGCGCTTTCCCGAGGCCCGCATCGCCATCCTGTCGAGCGATCTCGCCCGCGGCACGCTGCTCCGGGATGCGATCCGCGAGGTGGAGGAGGGGCAGCACAAACTCGTCATCGGCACGCAGCTGGTGGCAAAGGGGCATCACTTTCCGCATCTGACGCTGGTGGGCGTGGTGGACGCGGACCTCGCACTCGAATCCTCCGACCCGCGCGGCGCCGAGCGCACCTGGGCGCTGATGGCGCAGGTGGCGGGGCGCGCGGGCCGCGGGGCAAAGCCCGGCCGCGCAATGGTGCAGACCTACCTTCCCGACCATCCGCTGATGCAGGCGCTGCGGAAGGGCGACCGCGACGCCTACCTGAACCAGGAGAAGAAGATCCGCGAGGGCGCGGGGCTGCCGCCCTATGGACGGCTTGCGGCACTCATCGTCTCGGGCGCGGATGGCGCGGAGGTCGAGCGCTTCGCGCGGAACCTCGGGATGATTGCTCCGTTGGCGGACGGTATCGCTGTCCTGGGCCCGGCGGCGGCGCCCATCGCCGTGGTGCGCGGCCGGCACCGCTGGCGCTTCCTTCTCAAGGCCACGCGCGAGGCCAATGTGCAGGCGTTCCTCAGGCTGTGGCTGAAGGACGTCAGACCTAAGGGCTCGCTGGCGCTGCAGGTGGATGTGGATCCGTATAATTTCTTGTGAGGCCTCGGCCCCTCACGTGGCGCTTCGCGCCGTTCTCTCCCGCCTTGCGGGAGAGAGTGAAAGACCGACCTCTCCAGCGGCCGGTGCGGGGCTGTCACGCCGAGAACCGCCACTCCATCCTGTGGCGATACACCTGTCCCGGCCGCAGCAGGGCGCTGGGGAAGTTCGGGTGCGTCGGCGCATCGGGGAAGTTCTGCGGCTCGATCGCGATGGCGGCATATTGCTTCAGGGGACCGGTCTTGCCGGGGAAGACGCCATCCCAGTGTTCGGCGGTGTACATCTGCATGCCGGCCTCGGTGGTCCAGACCTCCATGCGGCGGCCCGAGACCGGATCACGGAGGGTGAGGCCGTGCCGCAGGGTGCCGCGTGGGCCGTCCAGAACCCAGCAATTGTCGTAGACGCCGCCGACCTTGCGAAGTTCACGGAAGTCCCAGCGGGTGCCGGCAACGTCGCGCAACTCGCCCGAGGGCAGCAGCAAGTCGTTGAGTGGCAGATACCGCGAACCCGCGATCTGCATCTCGTGGTCGAAGGCGCCGCGCTCGCCGCCGGACATGTTCCAGTAGGCGTGGTTGGTGAGGTTGATGACCGTCGGCTTCGTGCTGCGCGCCTCGAAATCGAGCGAGAGGGTGGCGCCCGCGACCCGGTAGGTCGCGGTGACATCGACGGCGCCGGGATAGCCCTGGTCACCATCGGGGGACGCGAGGCTGAAGGCGATCGAATCGTCCGTCTGCTGGGCAGTCCAGTGGCGGACCGCGAAATTGTCCGGCCCGCCGTGCAGCTGGTGCTCGCCCATGTTCGGCACCAGCGGATATTCGATGCCGTCGATCTCGATGCAGGCATTGGTAATGCGGCCGGCAATGCGGCCGGCGACGGCGCCCGTCGTCCAGTCGCCGGCGAGAATGTCCTCATCGGTGCCGCCACCCATCACCAGGTCCGCCCCGGCAAAGTCGAGTGACACGAGGCGCGCGCCAAGCGTGGTGAAGCGGGCGCGGATCCTGTCGGTGCCGATGGCGAGCATGTGGGGGGCTCCTTCTTTTTATTCCTCTCCCCCGGAACCGGGGGAGACGGAAGGGTGAGGGGGTCTATCCGCGAGTCCGATCGTCGGCGTATCAGGTCGCTGAACCACCCCCTCACCCTGCCCTCTCCCCCACATGCGTGGGGGAGAGGAAGAGATTGGGGTGACGTGGGTTATCCTCAGTGATTGTCCCGCGGCAGGCCCATGGTCTTGGCGACGCGCTGGAACTTGGTGGCGCCCTTCAGCACCATGCCGCCGTCGAGCTGGCCCACTTCCTTGCGGAGGATTTCCTGCCACGGCGTCTGGCTCGGCGGGATCTTGTAGCCGCCGGCCTTCTCGAGTTCCTCGCGGCGCTTCTGCAGCTCGGCCTCCGGCACCAGCATGTCGCAGGTGCCCTTGTTGAGGTCGATGCGGACCTTGTCGCCGTTCTTCAGGATCGCGAGCCCGCCGCCCGCCGCGGCTTCCGGAGACGCGTTGAGGATCGAGGGCGAGCCGGAGGTTCCGGACTGGCGGCCGTCACCCACGCAGGGGAGCGAGCGGATGCCCTTCTCCAGCAGGTAATTGGGTGCCCGCATGTTGACGACTTCCGCCGCACCCGGATAGCCGAGCGGACCTACGCCGCGGATGAACAGGATGGTGTTCTCGTCGATCCCCATCTTCGGGTCGTCGATGTGCTTGTGGTAATCCTCCGGCCCGTCGAACACGATGGCCTTGGCCACGAAGGCGTTGAGGTCCTTCGGGTTCGACAGATAGCGTTCACGGAATTCATCCGAGATCACGGAGGTCTTCATGATGGCGTTGTCGAAGAGATTGCCCGACAGGCGCTTGAAGCCCGCGTGCTCCTTCATCGGCTCGTTGAAGGCGCGGATCACCGAACGGTCCCAGGTGAACTTGCCCTTGCAGTTCTCGGCGATGGTCTTGCCATTGGCCGTGATGCAGTCCCCATGGATCTTGCCGGCCTCGATCAGCTCGGCCACGACGGCGGGAACGCCGCCGGCGCGGTGATAGTCCTCGCCCAGATATTCGCCGGCGGGCTGCAGGTTGACGAGCAGCGGCAGGTCATAGCCGTGCTTCTCCCAATCGGCGACGGTGAGCTCGATGCCGAGATGGGCCGCGATGGCGTTGAGATGGTTCGGCGCATTGGTTGAGCCGCCGATGGCGGTGTTGACGGCGATGGCATTCTCGAAGGCCTGGCGCGTCATGATCTTGGACGGCGTCAGGTCCTCCTTCACCATCTCGACGATGCGGCGGCCGGTGGCATAGGCCATTTGCCCACGCTCGCGGTAGGGCGCGGGGATCGCGGCATTGCCCGGCAGCGACATGCCGAGCGCCTCGGTCAAGGAGTTCATGGTCGTCGCCGTGCCCATGGTGT
>JADCDC010000165.1 GCA_020252385.1 Aestuariivirga sp. | reverse complement strand
TGAGCCTGTAGGACCAGGCGTGATAGGGACAGGTGACGAGCTTTCCGGCCGCCCTGTCGGTGGCGCAGAGTTCCGCGCCGCGATGGCGGCAGACATTGTGGAAGGCCGAAACCCCGCCATCGCCATGGCTGACGATGACCGGCAGGGTTCCGAGCTGCACCCGCCTGACCATGCCCTTGGGAAAATCCGCAAGCCGCCCCGCACAGATCCAGTTGCGGGCGAAGACGCTGGCCATTTCGCGCCCGAACCACTGGGCCGAGACATAGGCCTCGCGCGGCAGGCTTTCCGGGCAGTGGTCGAGACGGGGGGAGAGCGGGTGGCGGTCCATGGACGCCAGAAGACCAGAAAACAGGGCTTTCGGAAAGTGCCCCGGCGATCAGACTTCCTCGCGCACCGGCTTCTTCAGCTCCCGCCATGTGTGGTAGCCGACACCGCCCACCACCAGCGCGGTGCCGATCGCATGGGGCATGGTGAACTCCTCCCCCAGCAGGACGACAGCGAAATAGATGGTCAGCAGCGGGGACACGTTGGAGATGATGGCGGTCGATGCCGCCCCGATCCGCGCCATGCCGGCATTGACGAAGAAGGACGGCAGGACCGTCGCAAGGATGCCGATGCCGGCCGCGAGCATGAAGTAATGCGCCGACATGGAGGTATCGAGATGGCCCCTGACGATCAGCACATGGGCCAGCGTCGTCACCGCCGCAGCCGAGAGAGCCACCGAGGTGAACAGGGTGGAGCCCATCTCGCCGATGTAGCGCTTGGCCATCAGCTGATAGAGCGCGAAGCTCACCGCCGCACCCAGCACCAGCAGCGTGCCGAGCGTCACGTCGCTGCCGCCTGCCGAAAAGTCCGAGACGAAGACCACCGCAAGGCCGAGATAGGTGATGAGGGCCGCCACCAGTGCCGAGGCCGTGAGCTTCATGCCGAAGAAGGCGGCACCCAGAAAGATCAGGAAGATCGGATAGGTGAACAGCGCCAGCCGCTCCAATTGTGCCGTCACGTAGAGGAGCCCCGCGAAGTCCAGCACCATGGCGAGATAGTAGCCGATGAGGCCGATGCCGATGGCGCCCAGCACCGCGTTGCGGCGCGGCATGGGCTTTCCCTCGGCCTTCCGGCGCGCCAGCGCCACCGCGCCGACCACGAGGAAGACCGGGAGCGCGAAGACCATGCGCCAGGCCAGGATCAGGAGCGAGTCGTAGCGCTCCAGATAGGCGAGCTTGATGAAGATCGCCTTCGACGAGAACAGTGCTGAACCCGCGGCGACCAGCAGATAGCCGATGATGAGGCTGCGGCGGTCCATCACCGCTCTCTATACGGTCCGGCCCTGCCCGTCAGCCCGGGGGATTGCAGTTCTGGCATGCAGGGCTAGTTTGGCGGGAGATCAAGGAGTTCTTCATGCCTGGCATTCCCGCGCACTACCGTTCCGCCACCGACCTCGCCAGGCTGCTGCGTGCGAGCAAGCTCACCGCGCGTGGACTCCTCGAGCAGTGCCTCGACCAGTACGCCAGGCACAATGGCGCGCTCAACGCCGTGGTGGTGACGGATATCCCGCGGGCCCGCAAGGCCGCGGCCGCAGCCGATCGACGTCTGAAGGCTGGAAAACCCCTGGGCCCCTTTGACGGCGTGCCGATGACGGCCAAGGAGAGCTTCGACTGGACCGGCACGCCATCGACCTGGGGCGACCCGCGCTTCAAGGACAACATCGCCTCCTCCGACGCCGTGGCCATCACGCGCCTTACGGCGGCGGGAGCGGTGATCTATGGCAAGACCAACGTCCCCCTGATGCTGGCCGACTGGCAGAGCTACAACGCGATCTATGGCACCACGAACAATCCCTGGGACCTGACGCGCTCGCCCGGCGGATCGTCGGGGGGCTCCGCCGTGGCGCTCGCCACCGGCATGTCGGCACTGGAGATCGGCTCCGACATCGGGGCCTCGATCCGAAATCCGGCGCATTACTGCGGCGTCTATGGCCACAAGCCGAGCTATGGCGTCGTGCCCTACCAGGGCCACCTGCTGCCCGGCATCGTGCAGCCGGGCGACATCACGGTCGCCGGACCGCTGGCGCGCTCGGCTCGCGATCTCGCCACCATGATGAAGCTCCTCGCCGGGCCCGAGGGGGCCGAGGCCCGCGCCTATTCGCTGAAGCTTCCCGCCGCGCGGCAGACGTCGCTCAAGGAGTTCCGCGTGGCCGTCATGTTCACCGACGAGCAGTCGGAAGTGGACCTCGGCGTCCAGGACCTGCTCGGCAGGCTCACGGGCTTCCTCGGAAAGCGGGTGAAGAAGCTCTCGACCGCGGCCCGGCCCTCATTCTCGACCAAGGAGGCGATGGACGTCTACATCGCGCTCCTGCGCTCCGCCACCAGCCGCCGCCAGTCGGACCAGGACTTCGCCACCAATGCAGCGAAGGTCGCGGCTTCCGACCCCGAGGATGACAGCTACCTCACCAAGATGCTGCGCGCCTATGTGCTTTCCCACCGCAACTGGCTCAAGGTCAACGAGCGCCGCCACCAGATGCGCCTGCTCTGGGAGCAGTTCTTCGACGACTGGGACGTGATGATCTGCCCGGCCGCGGCCTCCGCCGCCTTCCCGCACGACCATGAGGGCGAACGCCACGAGCGCAAGATCATCGTCAACGGCAAACACGTTCCGACCACGGATCAATTGTTCTGGGCGGGCTATTCCGGCTGCTTCCACCTCCCCTCGACGGTCGCCCCCATGGGACTGACGCCAGAAGGCCTCCCCGCCGGCGTCCAGATCATCACGCGGCAATACGACGACTTCACCGCCATCCGCTTCGCCGAACTTCTGGAGAAGGAGTACCACGGCTTCGTGCCGCCACCGGGCTATTGAGCCCTGATCGCTTCCCGGAGGAAAGCCGCCTCGCGCTCCCATGTGGCCGGGCTGCTGATCGCGTCATGTCCTTCGCCTGGCAGGATGACGAGCTGCTTCGGCTCATTCGCCAGTTCGAACAGCCGCTGTCCCTGCTCCACGGGGATGACCCCGTCGGCATCGCCGTGAAGGATGAGGAGCGGGGCCTTCACCTGGGCGATGTGGTCGCGGGAGATGAACTGGTCCTTCATCAGCAGACGCACGGGAAGCCAGGGATAGACCTCCGCCGCGACATCAACCGCCGCCGTGAAGGGGGCTTCGAGCACCAGCGCGCCGACGGGGCGTTGGGCGGCGAGTTGGACCGCGACGCCGGTGCCGAGGGACTCGCCCACGACGGCGATCATGCCGGGCGGCACCCCGCGCGCGATGAGGAGATCATAGGCGGTGACCGCGTCGGTCATGAACCCCTGCTCCGAGATGCTTCCCGTACTTCCCCCATAGCCGCGATAGGAGACGAACAGCGCACCGAAACCCTGTGACTGGTAGAAAACCATGCGTTCATGCCGGCCGGAAATCTCGCCGCCATTGCCGTGGAAGAACAGGATGGTCGGAAATCCGGGCTTCGCCTCGGCATGCCACAGCACGATCGTCTCGCCGTCGGGCGTCTTCACGCGCTCCTCCCTGACGTCCGACAGGCCGAGGAGATCAGGCGGTGTCGCTTCGCGGGACGGGAAATACTGCAGGCTTCGCTGCTGCAGAAACATGAACAGCGCGATACCCAGATAGACCGCAACGCCGGTGACCAGCAGCGTGCGCAGCAGTCCGATCATGTCTTGAGTTTCGCCGGTGTGGCGGTGTCCCTCGTCCAGCACCATACGGCGAGGAGCGGTGTTGCATCGGTCTTCGTCGCATACAGCGCCATGGACGGATGCCAGATGGTAGCGCCCTGCGCCTTTTCGGCGAAGGGCCCGCCATCGATGCTCCACCGGCTGCCGCCGGTGAGCGGCCAGTAGAGTTCGGGTGCCGGATGATAATGGTCGCGGTAGTGCCGCTCGGGCCCGAGGATCAGAAGGCCAAGCTTGAAATCATCACCCGGGAAGAAGCCCATGGGACCGATGAGGTCGGCCCAGCCATAGTTGCGGCTGAAGCCCTCGCCCAGGATTTCGTCGGTGTAGGCGGAAGACTGCGCCCAGCAAAGCCCGTCCTCGACGGCGGCGATGGCGGCGGCCAGGTCAGGGTCGAGCAGCAATGTCTCGCCGATCGACTGCGGGAGATGCTCAAGCACCGCGAGGCCCCTGGGCTCGGGCGCCCGAAAGGCCGCCTCACCAAGGTCCTGCTCATGGAGGCGCTGGAGAACCTCTGCAACGCCATCTCCCGGCCGGGCCGCGAGGCCTCGGTCGATGGCGCCCACCAGCCGGCGCGCCGCTTCGTATTGTTCATCGCTCATGGATTGCGCCTCTAGCACGCGGAACGCGCTCAGGACAGGGAGAGGAAGCGTTCCGCCAGCATGACGAGATCGCTGTCGGAGGGATAGCGCATGGTGGACTTGCGCATCGGCCGGTTTCCCGGAAGCGCCATGTGCCGCGCCAGAATCTCGGGGTCCGCAAGGTCGAGGCCGTCGCCCGCGAGCGAGACCTTGATGCCGCTCGCCCGCACCAGCCGGTCATAGGCAGCGACCGGATCATCAGCACCCATCGCCTGGGCAACCCGGGCGAAGGCAGGGCGGTTGCCCTCCGCCACCCAATCAATGGTCGCGAGCATGGCAAGACCCGTCGCGCGGCCATGCGGGATGGGGGCGAGATCGGCCACCGCATGCGAGATGTTGTGGGCAAGTGCTGTGCCGCAATTGTCGATCCCGATCCCGCCATAGCAGGAGGCGAGCAGCATGGCGCCACGGGCTGCGATATCATGGGGGTGCGTCACCGCCCTTTCGAGGTTCTGCGCGATGAGGCTGATGGCCTTCAGGCAATAGAGATCGTTGCCATCGCTCCGCTGCTTGTTGGTGGCGGCCTCCATGGCATGCACCATGGCATCGAGCCCGGTGGCGGCGGTCACCTGCGGCGGCACGGCCACCGTCAGTTCCGGGTCGAGAATCGCCACGTCCGGCTTCAGCTCCTCGCCCCAGGCCCAGACCTTCACCTTCTGCGCATCGGCGAACACCGAAACGCGCGTCACCTCGGAGCCCGTGCCGGCGGTGGTCGGCACGGCGATGATCGGCAAGCGGTTCGCCGGCAGCGGTGTCGCGCACAGCGCATAGGCCGAGGCGGGAAGCCCGGTGACCGCGCAACAGGCGGCGAGCTTCGCGGTGTCGAGCGCGGTGCCGCCGCCCAGCCCGATGACGAGCTTCGCACCGGTGCGCTGCGCGAGCGCGGCCGCCGCGTCGATGTCCTGTTCGC
>JADCDC010000164.1 GCA_020252385.1 Aestuariivirga sp. | reverse complement strand
GAGCTGTTCAAGCAGTTCGCGGTGGTCGTCACGGTGTCGATGATCAGTTCGGCGATCAATGCGCTCACACTGTCGCCCGCACTTTGCGCGGTGCTGCTCAAGCCTTCGCATGGGCCGAAGCGCTTTCCCGTGCGGCAGATCCTTTCCGGCATCAACTTCGCACGCGACGGCTATGCGGCGATCGTGAAGAGGCTGGTGCGCATGGCGGTGATCGGCCTCGTGGCGCTGGCCGTGATCTTCCCCGTCACCGGCTGGCTGTTCAAGACGACGCCCACGGGCTTCCTGCCGGCCGAGGACCAGGGCGCGATCTTCGGCGAGGTGGTGCTGCCCGAGGGCTCCTCGGTGAACGTGACGCAGGAAGTGGCGCGCCAGATCGAGGAGATCGCGCGCAATACGCCCGGTGTCGCGGGCGCCATGACGGTCGTCGGCTACAGCATGCTCGACGGGCAGGTGAAGTCCAACGCGGCGATGCTGGCACTGACGCTGAAGCCCTTTGCCGAGCGCACCGATCCCCAGCTCTCCGCCAATGCGCTGATCCGCAAGCTGACGGTTCAGGGCCAGCAGATCCGCCGTGCCAACGTGATCTTCTACAATCTGCCGCCGATCATCGGGCTCGGCACCGGCTCGGGCTTCGAGTTCCAGTTGCAGAGCTTCGGCGGCGCGTCGGCAACGGAACTCGCGGCGGTGGCACGTGGCCTCGTCTTCGCGGCAAACCAGGACCCGCGGCTGGCGCGTGTCTTCACCACCTATGCCGCCAACACGCCACAGCTGTTCCTCGACATCGACCGCGACAAGGCGCAAACGCTGGGCCTCGACCTCGGCGACGTGTTCAGCACGCTGCAGGCGGTGCTGGGCGGGACCTATGTCAACGACTTCAACCTGTTCGGCCGCACCTGGCAGGTGGTGGTGCAGGGCGAGGCCGCGAACCGCGCGCGGGTCGACGACATCTACGCGATCTCGGTGCGCAACGAGACGGGCCAGATGGTATCACTCAAGGCCTTTGCCGAGGCGCGGCTGATCCTCGGGCCGCAATCGGTGATCCGCTTCAACAATGTGCGGAGCGCCACCATCAACGGCGGCCCTGCCCCCGGCTTCAGCTCCGGCGATGCGATTGCGGCGATGGAGCAGGTGGCGGCCACGGCGCTTCCCCAGGGCTTCGGCTATGAATGGACGGGCACCGCACTGCAGGAGAAGGCGGCGAGCGGCAAGACGACGATGATCCTCGGGCTTGCCGTGCTGTTCGCCTATCTCTTCCTCGTCGGGCTTTATGAAAGCTGGAGCATTCCGATTGCCGTTCTGCTCTCGGTCTCCGCGGGCATCATGGGGGCGATGTATGCCGTCAAGGTATCGGGCCTCGACAACAACCTCTATGCGCAGATCGGCCTGGTGGTGCTGATCGCCCTTGCCGCGAAGAACGGCATCCTCATCGTCGAATTCGCGATGGAGGCGCGGCGCAAGGGCATGAGTATCGTCGAGGCCGCGACGACGGGTGCGAAGGAGCGCTTCCGCGCGGTGATGATGACCAGTTTCGCCTTCATCGCCGGCCTCGTGCTGGCCTATTTCCTCGATCCGGTGGCGGACGCGCTGCAGCGGGCTGGGCTGTCCCGCCTGGCCGCGGCGTTGCTCATCGTCTCGCTCTCGATTCTCATGCTGGTGGTGGCGCTGGTGATCCTGGCGCCAATGGTGACGGACCAGATCGGCCGCTTCGCCAGCGACCTGCCGGCAATCATCGCCTCCCTGACCCAACGCTTCGATGAGCTGGCGCCGCAATGGATGAAGGATGCGGTGGCGCGCAGCGGAACCGACGTTCAGGGCTCCGTCACCCAGTTCGCCGGCAAGGCCGCCGAGTGGATCCTGAGCGTGCTGAAGACGCTGCTGTCGGGCGGTCTCGCCCTGGTCAACGTCGTCTCCCTCATGGTGGTGACGCCGATCGTCGCCTTCTATCTCCTCGTCGACTGGGACGACATGATCGCCACCGTCGACGGCTGGATCCCGCGCGAGCATGTGGCAACGGTGCGGATGCTCGGCCGCGAGATCAACACCGCCATGGCCGGCTTCATCCGCGGGCAGGGCACGGTCTGCCTGCTGCTCGGCTTCTTCTATGCGGTGGCGCTGTCGTTCGCCGGCCTCAAGTTCGGCCTCGCCATCGGGCTCCTCGCGGGGGCGCTGACCTTCATTCCCTACGCCGGGGCGCTGATCGGCGGGGTGCTGGCGATCGGCGTGGCGCTCGTCCAGTTCTGGCCGGATTTCTGGTCGATCGCGCTCGTCGCGGCGATCTTCGGCGCGGGCCAGTTCCTCGAGGGGAATTTCCTGTCGCCCAAGCTCGTCGGCAAGAGCGTCGGACTCCATCCGGTGTGGCTGATGTTCGCGCTGTTCGCCTTCGGCTATGCCTTCGGCTTCGTCGGCCTGCTGCTGGCCGTGCCGCTCGCCGCGGCGGCCGGCGTGCTGGTGCGCTTCGGCCTCGCCCAGTACCTGTCGAGCCGGCTCTATCTGGGGTCGATCGAGGATGCGGATCCCTTGCCGGTTCCTGTCTCCCTCATCGAGGAGGAGCGCCGAAATGCCCCGGGCGAGCGGGGGCCGAATCCGGCATGACCGGCCGTTCCAGCCGCCAGCTGGTGCTCGATCTCGCCCACCGCACGGCACTTGGCCGCGACGACTTCCTGGTGACGCCGTCGAACGCCGCCGCCGTCGCCATGGTCGACCGCTACCCGGACTGGCCCCATTACGGCGTCGTGCTCTTGGGCGAGGCCGGCAGCGGCAAGTCGCATCTTCTCGAGGTCTGGCGGCAGGCTTCGGGCGCCCGTCTGATCAGCGCCGCCGAGGCCGGGGCTGAACCGCCGGACCAGCTCCTCGAAAGCGGTGCCCTCGCCATCGATGACGCGCCGGGCGACCGGCTCGATGAGCGGGGGCTGTTCCACCTCCTCAACCTGGCGCGGCAGACCGGCGGCCACGTGCTGATCGCCAGCGGCACCGACCCCGCCCACTGGAACGTCGGCCTTCCGGACCTTGCCTCCCGTCTCCGGGCGCTGGCGGTCACCCGCCTCGACCCTCCTGACGACGTGCTGCTGCGCGGCGTGCTGGTCAAGCTTTTCGCGGACCGGCAGCTCGCGGTCGAGGAGCCGGTCGTCTCCTACCTCATGCTGCGGATGCCCCGCTCGCTCGATGCGGCCCGGGCCCTGGTGGCGGAGATCGACAGGCTGGCACTGGTCGAGCAGGCCCCCGTCACCCGCGGGCTCGCCGCGCGGGTGCTGCAGGCGATGACGGAACCCGGCATGTTCCCGGAGGACGGCTGACGGGGGGCAGTCCGGGGGTTCACCCGACCGTCATACCCCTGTTATAGTGCCGGGCGAGGCACGAACGCGCGATCCAGCCCTCCTGCGAAAGGCCGCCATGAACGAACAGCTCCCCATTGCTCAGCCCTCCATCACCATGGAGACGCCCGAGCGCTACATCAATCGGGAGATCTCCTGGCTGGGTTTCAATATGCGGGTGCTCGAAGAAGCCCGCAACATGTCGCATCCGCTGCTGGAGCGGCTACGGTTCCTGTCGATCTCGGGGAACAATCTCGACGAGTTCTTCATGGTGCGCGTGGCGGGCCTCGTCGGCCAGGTGCGCGAGAAGCTGACACAGCGGAGCGATGACGGGCTGACCGCACAGGAGCAGCTCGACCGCGTCCGCGTGCTGGCCCAGGACCTGATGGCCGAGCAGGACCGGCGCTGGATCCAGCTCACCGATGAGCTTGCCCGGAACGGCATCGTCATCACCGACGGCAGCGACCTGCAGCCGCACGAGTCGTCATGGCTCGATGAGCGCTTCCTCGAGCAGATCCTGCCGGTGGTGACGCCGATCGCCATCGATCCGGCGCATCCCTTTCCCTTCATCCCCAACCGGGGCTTCATCATCTGCCTGCAGCTGAAGCGCCGCAAGGATGGCGGCCTCATGAATGCCCTGCTGCCCATTCCCCAGCAGCTCGACCGGTTCGTCCGCCTGCCGCCGCTCGAGGGGCAGACCGCCGTCCGATTCATCTCGCTCGAGAACATGCTGACCCTGTTCATTCCGCGCCTGTTTCCGGGCTACGACGTCAAGGGCAAGGGCGTGATGCGGCTCATCCGCGACAGCGACATCGAAATCGAGGAAGAGGCGGAAGACCTGGTCCGGGTGTTCGAATCCGCGCTGAAGCGCCGCCGCCGCGGATCGGTGATCCGCATGGAGGTCGATGCCCAGACGCCGCCCTCGCTGCGTGACTTCATCGCGGAGGAAATCGACGTCCACCGCGATGCCATCGTCGAATGCGCGGGCCTCGTCGGCTATTCCGACACCCGCCACCTGATCCTGGACGAGCGGCCCGACCTCAAGTTCAAGCCCTTCATGGCGCGTTTCCCGGAGCGGATCCGCGACCACGGCGGGGACTGTTTCGCCGCGATCCGCCAGAAGGACATCGTGGTCCACCACCCTTACGAATCCTTCGACGTCGTCGTGCAGTTCGTGCTGCAGGCCGCAAACGATCCGGACGTGGTGGCGATCAAGCAGACGCTCTACCGCACATCCAAGGACTCGCCCATCGTCGCGGCGCTCGCCAAGGCGGCGGAGGCG
>JADCDC010000163.1 GCA_020252385.1 Aestuariivirga sp. | reverse complement strand
GCACGGAGACGCCGATCAGCGCGTCGATCACCGCGTCGGGGTCCGTGGTGCCGGCCTTCTCGACCGCCTTCACCCACATGTTGAAGCCGATGTAATGGGCCTCCATCGGGTCGTTGGTGACGCGCTTGTCGTTCTTGGTGAAGGCCCTCCAGGTCTTGATGAACTCGGCGTTCTCCGGCGTGTCGACCGACTGGAAGTAGTTCCAGGCGGCGAGGTGGCCGACGAGCGGGCCGGTGTCGATGCCGGCAAGTTCCTCCTCGCCCACCGAGAAGGCGACGACCGGAATGTCTTCCGCCGCGATGCCCTGGTTGGCGAGTTCCTTGTAGAAGGGCACGTTGGCGTCGCCGTTGATGGTCGAGACGACGGCGGTCTTCTTGCCGGCTGAGCCGAACTTCTTGATGTCGGACACGATGGTCTGCCAGTCGGAATGGCCGAAGGGCGTATAGTTGATCATGATGTCTTCGGCGGCAACGCCCTTGGCCTTGAGATAGGCCTCGAGGATCTTGTTCGTCGTGCGCGGATAGACGTAGTCGGTGCCGGCCAGCACCCAGCGCTCGACCTTCTCGTTGGCCAGAAGGTAATCGACGGCGGGAATGGCCTGCTGGTTGGGGGCGGCACCCGTGTAGAACACGTTGCGCTCGGATTCCTCACCCTCGTACTGGACGGGGTAGAACAGGATGTTGTTGAGCTCCTTGAACACGGGCAGCACCGACTTGCGCGACACGCTGGTCCAGCAGCCGAACACCGCGGCAACCTTGTTGACGGCGATCAGCTCGCGCGCCTTTTCGGCGAACAGCGGCCAGTCGGAGGCGGGGTCGACGACCACGGCCTCGAGCTTCTTGCCAAGGAGGCCGCCCTTCTTGTTCTGCTCCTCGATGAGCATCAGCATGACGTCCTTCAGCGTCGTCTCCGAGATCGCCATGGTGCCGGACAGCGAGTGCAGCACGCCCACCTTGATCGTCTCTTCCTGGGCGAAGGCGATCTTCGCGCCGCTGAAATAGGCGCCGATCGCGACGCCGGCCGCCGCCTTTGCAAAGCCTCTCCGTGTCAATGACATAGGTGTTCCCTCCGTTGTGTTGTCATGGTGACCGGAGACAGGCTTCGCAACCCGCGTGCCAACCGCGAAACGCGTCGGCGGCCCAAGGGGCAAGCTGCTGATAAGTAAACTTGAATCACTCAATATGCAGGGTGCGCCGCAACACGGTTGTTATTGCGTTTGCACAACTACCCGGCAGTTGCGGCCGTTCGGGCGCGCAAAAATGAGGCCGAGCGCAAAGTTTGAGCAGACCTACTGGACGGTGCCCCGCGCATCCACCCGGACAGCACCCAGAACCTCATCGCCCCGGACGAAGACCACCTTGTCGAAGAGATTGGTCACCGGGCAGACGTGGTTGGGGGTGATGCGCAGGAGATCACCCACCTTCGGCTTGTCGTTCACCCTGGAAATGTCGAGGAAACCGTGTTCTTCCGACATGCTGTAGACCCGGGCGCCGGAGAGGGCGCGCACCTCGCCATAGCCCTCGAGGCCGAGGAGGTCGCTGGTCAGCGCCTTGGAGCCGGCATCGAGCATGGCGCGCTCGGCCGTCGGCACGCTCACCACGGTGGCGAGCACGCTCAAGGCGCAGTCCTCAGGTGCTGCGGAGCCGGCCGCCACCTGCATCCGGTCAGCATAGACATAGGTGCCGGCCCGGTATTCGCTGACATGGGCCAGCCCCTCTTCCTTCCACATGTCGGGCGAGCCGCCGGTCGAGACGGCCGGAACCGGAAGGCCGCTGGCGGCAAGCCCCGTCGCGGCGGCATCGAGGAAGGCCGCCATCTGCGCGCGTGCGCCGTTCTTCGGCAGCGTCATGAGCCCGCCGAAGGCGAGGTTCGGCGTGCGGTCGATGGCCTGGGCGAGGCGGAGCGCGTCCTCAGGCCTCTGCACGCCATTGCGGCCTGCTCCCGTGTCGCATTCGACCAGCACCTCGAGCGGGCGGCCCGCCGCTGCCGCGGCATGGGAGAGGCCTTCCAGCACCGCCTCATTGTCCGCCACCACCTTGATGGCGCTGCGCCGCATGAGATCCGCCAGCCGCTCCAGCTTGTGGCGGCCCACCACGTTGAAGGTGAGCAGCATGTCGCTGATCCCCGCGTCCGCCATCACCTCGGCCTCGCCCAGCTTCTGGACGGTGATGCCCCTGGCGCCGAGTTCGAGCTGGGCCTTTGCGAGCGGCACCAGCTTGTGGGTCTTGATGTGCGGGCGGTTGGCGAGCCCCAGGGCGTCGCAGCGCTCCTGCCAGCGCCTCAGGTTGCGCGCGACGACGTCGATGTCGATCACCGGCACCGGGGTCTCGAGATCCTCGAGGCGGGAGCCGGCATCCTCGAACTGGAAGTGACTGAGAATGTCCATGGCGGGAGCTTAATGCATCGCAAGGGCGAATGCATCCTGCGTTGCCGTTCATCCCTGCCTTGGCTAGTCTCGCCCTTCGATATTCCGGGGGAGGACGACATGTATCTCGAGAAGCTGCGGCTTGACGGCCGCGTGGCGGTTGTGACGGGTGGCGGGCAGGGCATCGGGGCGGCCTGCGCCAGGGCGCTGGGCGAGGCGGGGGCCACGGTGATCGTGGCCGAGCTCATGCCGGAGCGGATCGAGAAGGCGGTGAAGGAGCTGAAGGGCTTCGGCATCGCCGCCCATGGCCGGGAACTGGACGTGACCTCCTCCGCCGCCGTGGACAGGGCCGCCGCCGAAATCGCCGCCGCACATGGCCCGGTCTCGGTCCTCGTCAACAATGCCGGCATCGCGCGCTCGAACGTCCGGGCCGAGGACACCTCGGACGAGCACTGGCGCGTCCACATGGACATCAACCTCGATGCGGTGTTCTGGTGCTGCCGCGCCTTCGGGCGGCAGATGCTGGAGCAGGGCAAGGGCTCGATCGTCAACATCGGCTCGATGTCGGGCTTCATCGTCAACAAGCCGCAGCCCCAGTCCTTCTACAATGCGTCGAAGGCCGCCGTGCATCACCTCACGCGCTCGCTCGCCGCCGAATGGGCGCCGCGCGGCGTGCGCGTCAATGCGGTGGCGCCCACCTACATCGAAACCCCGCTCACCGCCTTCGGCATGAAGGAACACCCGGACATGCTGAAGACCTGGCTCGAGATGACGCCCATGGGCCGGGTGGGCCAGCCGGACGAGATCGCCTCCGTCGTGCAGTTCCTCGCCTCCGACGCCGCGAGCCTGATGACCGGCTCCATCGTGCTGGCGGATGGCGGCTACGTCTGCTGGTAGGTCTCAGCCTGGCGGCGGGAAGCGGCGCTTCAGGTCCTCGATCTGCTCCGGTGTCAGGAAGCGTGTCGGCCGCCCATGGAGCAGCAGGTAGAGGCGGGCCGTCTCCTCCAGTTCCTCGATGGCATCGACCGCCGCGCTGAGGCTCGTTCCCGCCCCCACGGGCCCGTGGTTGGCGAGCAGCACGGCGTTGTGCTTCGCCGCCGCCTTGCCCACCGCCTCGCCCAGCGCCTTGTCGCCCGGCGCGTAGTAGGGGATCAGCGGCAGCTTGCCCACGCGCATCACATAATAGGCCGTGATCGGCGGCAGCACGTCCTCATGGTCGATGCCGTCGAGGCAGGAGACGGCGACGGAATGCGTGGAATGGAGATGCACCACCGCACCCGCCTTCGCCCGCTCGCGATACATGGCAAGGTGCAGGAAGCTTTCCTTGGTCGGCTCGTCGCCATCGACGAGGCGGCCATGGTCATCGAGCTTCGCGAGCCTGTGCGGTTCGAGCCGGCCGAGCGAGGAGCCGGTCGGCGTCATCAGCCAGCCATCGGCAATGCGCATGGAGATGTTGCCGGACGAGCCGAAGGTCAGCCGGCGCTCGAACATCGAGCGGCCCATCTCGCAGATGAACTCACGCGCCTTGGCTTCGATCATGTGAGCGCCTCCAGCGCTTCAGCGAAGAAATCGGGTCCGCCGAAATTGCCCGATTTCAGCGCCAGCGCATAGCGGGGGCTGCCATAGGAGAGGCAGGCCGGAACGCCCGGCGCGATCTGCGGCCCGATCTCGAGCGCCTCGACCTTCAGCGCCGAGACGACCGCGCCCGAGGTCTCCCCGCCTGCGATCACGAAGCGGCGCACACCTTCAGCGGCAAGCCCCGTGGCGAGGGCCGCAATGGCGTGCTCGATCATCTCGCCCGCCTTCTCCCGCCCGAAGCGCGCCTGCACGGCGGCGACCTTCTCCGGCGGGGCGGAGGCATAGATGAGCGCAGGGCCGGAGGTGAGCTTCTCTCTGGCCCAGCCGAGGAGTGCTGAAACAGTGTCTTCGGGCTTGTCCGCCAGCGCTTCGGGGTCGATGGCGATGGCCGGATGCATGGCTGCGAAGCGCTCCACCTGGCCCAGCGTTGCAGCAGAGCAGGAACCTGACAGCACGACGCCGGGGCCGCCGACGCGTGCCAGCGGTTCCGCGCCCTCGCGCTTGGGGATGAGCCTCGCCATGCGGTAGCTGGCAGGAAGCCCGATCGCCACGCCGGACCCGCCGGTGATGAGCGGCAGGGCGGAGGATGCAGCGCCGATGTTCTCGAGGTCCCTGTCCTCCACCGCATCGACGATGGCGTGGCGCACGCCCTCCGCCTCGAGCGTCGCGAAGGCCCCGGCGATGGCGGGGGCACCCTGCTTCACCGTCCGGTAGGGCACGAGGCCCACCTTGTGCGGCGTCTGCCGCCCCAGCACACGCACCAGGTTCGCATCCCGCATCGGTGTGAGTGGATGGTTGCGCATGGAACTGTCGGAGAGCAGATCGCCGCCGACAAAGAGATGGCCCAGATAGATGGTGCGGCCATTCTCCGGAAAGGCCGGGCAGGCGATGGTGAAGCGCGAGCCCAACTCATCGAGCAGCGCATCGGCCACCGGTCCGATATTGCCCTGATCCCTCGAATCGAAGGTGGAGCAGTATTTGAAGAAGATCTGCCTGGCGCCATGTGCCTTGAGCCAGCGGCAGGCGGCAAGCGACTGCGCCACGGCCTCGGCCGCGGGGATGGTGCGCGACTTCAGCGCCACCACCACGGCATCGGCCGCCGGAGCCGCTCCCTGCGGAATGCCGATGGTCTGCACCGTGTGCATGCCGCGCCGTGTGAGCGTGTTGGCGAGGTCGGTGGCGCCGGTGAAGTCGTCGGCGATGCAGCCCAGGATCATGGCGCTCAGGCCGTCCGGATGCGGATGACGCCATAGGGCCCGAGTTCAACGGCGGAGAGCTTCCTCACCCGCTCGCCGGGCCGCTCGAGGAAGTCGGGCCTCGTCGCCAGTGCGGTGAAATTCGCCTCCGAAAGGCGGTGGAGTTCGGCCGCACCGGCAAGGCCCGTGACCTTCACCTTCTGCGTTTCGGGCGAGAGATTGGCGAGCCACAGCTCCTTGCCATCGCGGGACTGGTGGGCGAGTGCCGCGATGGTGGACGGTGCAGTGGATGCCGTTTCGAGCCGCTTGTAGCCGCTCGCCGCACCCAGTCCCGCCAGCACGTGATAGGTCGGGTAGACCTCGGCCTTGGCGCCGTCGAACCACGGCTGGGCATAATCCGCCTTGCGGTAGATCGCGCCTTGCGGCCCCGTCACCGCACCGAGCGACACTGCATCGAGCCCGCCCCTGGCGAAGGCGGCAAGCAGCCCCACATTCCAGGCAGCGGCGAACAGGCCGCGCTGGCGCGGGTCCATGTCGGAGAGGCAGACGCGATTGTTGCCGGGGTTCTTCGCCACCGCGGCGCCATAGGGATTGTCCCGGCAGGGGATGGAGGAGGGGCCGATCAGATAGGGTGCCGACGTGCCGATCATGTTGCGGGTCGACGCGATGATCGAGGGCAAAGCCTCCAGCGTCTCCATCACCGAGATGTCGTCCGCCGCATGGACGATGGGGCACACCGTATGGGTGACGAAGTCGAAGAGCCCCTTCGGCACCGGCTTGCGGTTCAACTCCGTGAAGAAGGAGAGCATGCCGCCCCCCAGCGTGATGCCGGGGAATTCCTTGCGCGCCGCCGCCGCCATCTCCTCGTAGCTCGGCCCCCACGGCCGCGGCGTGTTGGGCTGGAAGGATTTGAGGTCATGCATCTGCGTGACGATGATGGCGTCCGGCGCATAGTCCGCTGCCCGCATCTCCTTCGCGATGGCCGCCACCTCATCTTTCGCCGGTGCCTTGGCGGGCAGCACGATCTCGAGGAAGGAGAGTGCTCCCGTGCGCTCGCGCAATTCGCGGAAGGCGGCCGCCGCCGCGCGCTGGCCCTTGTTGCGGCCGTCGATCTGGCAGACGAGGTGGTTGGGATCCATGTTCGCGATGAGATCGGCCTTGGCCAGCGCGTGCTGCGCCTCCGCCATGGGAACGCCGACACCGATGGCCGGAATCGAACCCTTGCCGCCGCCCACATCGACGCTGACGCCGGAAGCCTTCTTCGTGGCCCCGCGGGCCTTGGGCTTGCCCTCGATGGTGACGGACACCGACTGGGTGAAGGCCTCGCCCTTCTTCAGCGTATAGGGCCAGGGATCGAGCAGGGAGCACACATAGGTCTTGTAGGAGGCGTCCATCCAGTTGCGGTGGTCCTCCATCTCGAACTTGTTACCCTCCATCAGCACGGTGGCGCTGACGCCGGGCATGACCTGGTGCTTCAGCGAGCGGATCTCGAACACGGGCTGGCCCGGGCTGATGAATTTCGGGAACTTCGACTTCCGCTTCTTGCCGTCGGTGTGGACGATCTCCACGGGCTCGCCCACGATGCCGATCAAGGGATGCAGCACCACGAAGCCCGTTCG
>JADCDC010000162.1 GCA_020252385.1 Aestuariivirga sp. | reverse complement strand
GCGGTCTCTGCAACGGCACTCGCGGCACTCGCCTCGACCGACATCCAGGCCTGGAGCACGAGCCAGCTCGGGGCGGTGACCTCCGCCCAGCTCGCAGGCCTTGCCACCACCGAGATCGCCGACTTCTCGGAAACGCAGCTGGGGCTTCTCACCTCCAGCCAGCTGCGCGGCCTGACAACGTCGCAGCTCAACACCATGGCCACCGATCAGCTCAATGCCCTGACGGCGTCGTCCTTCTCGACCGCGCAGGTCGCAGGCCTGACGGCGACGGGCCTCGGCAATCTCACCACCACGCAGATCGGCTCGTTCGACGGCGCGCAGTTCCGCGCCATCGCGCCAGACGCGCTGGACAGCCTCGGCACCGATGTCTTCGCCGGGCTGACCTCGGCCCAGGCAGGCGCGCTCACGGCAGCACAGATCACCGCACTCAGCACCACCAACTTCGCGGCGCTGTCGGAGACCACCGGCATCCCGTCGCTCAGCACCAGCAGCCTGACCGGCATCAGCACCTCGCAGCTTGAAGCCCTGTCGAGCACCCAGGCGCTGGCCTTCACCTCCACCCAGATCGGGTTGATGAACCCCGATCAGATCACCTCCCTCATCATCGCCAGCAACAGCTGATCACGGAGCATGACCCGCCTTGTCGCAACCTCTTCCCGATCTCTTCCGCGCGGCTGAAGCCCTCGAAGCGGGTGGCAAGGCGGCGGAGGCCGTCGAACTCTACAAGCGCTGGATCGCGCTCAACCCCGAGGACCCGCATCTCGCGGCCGCCCTGTTCAACATGGCGGTCGTGGCGCAGCGCGCGGGCGATGGCTTCGGCGCCATCAACGCGCTCCGGCAGGCGATCCGCATCAATCCCGACTGCCATCCACCCTACATCAACCTCGGCCGCCTGCTCGAGGACCATGGCGAGGCGGGGCAGGGTGTGGGCCAGTGGCTTTCTCTGTCGAATCGGCTCGCAGCGGTGAACGGGCCAGCACTCCGCCACAAGCTGATGGCGCTGCAGCAGGTGGGGCGCGTTCTCGAGTTCAACCATGTCGATGGCGCGGCGGAGGATGCGCTCCGCCAGGCGATCGACCTCCAGCCGGACCAGCCGCAGGCGGTGCAGCACTGGATCGCGCTCCGCCAGAAGCAGTGCAAGTGGCCGGTCATGTCCGCCTGGGACGGGGTGGACGGCCGCCGCCTTCTCTCCAGCATCTCGCCGCTGTCGGCGGCGGTGATGTATGACGATCCCGCATTCCAGCTGGCGCGGGCGGCGAGCTATGCGCGCCAGGCCATCGCGCGGCCGAAGGCCCTGCCGTTCGATCACGGTGCCCGCAAGGCCCAGCGCCCGGCGCGCCTCAAGGTCGGCTATGTCTCGTCCGACCTGCGCGAGCATGCGGTGGGCTTCGGCCTGTCGGAGGCGCTCGAACTCCACGACCGCAGCCGCTTCGAGATCCACGCCTATTACTGCGGCATCCCGCGCGAGGACGACACGCGCCGGCGCATCATCAATGCCGTCGAGCACTGGACCGACATCTCCCGCCTTTCGGATGACGAGGCCGCGGCCCGGATCGCCGCCGACGGCATCGACATCCTGATCGATGTCAACGGCTACACGCGTGACGCCCGCACCGCCGTCTTCGCCAGGCGCCCCGCACCCGTGCAGGTCAACTGGTTCGGCTTCCCGGGCAGCATGGGAACGCCCTATCACCATTACATCATCGCGGACCCTCATGTGGTGCCGGAGGGGAATGAGATCTTCTTCTCCGAGCGCGTGATGCGGCTGGCCTGCTACCAGCCCAATGACCGCAAGCGCCGCGTTGCACCCGAAGCGCCAAAGCGTGCGGAGGAGGGGCTGCCGGAACGGGGCTTCGTATTCTGCTGCCTGAACGGCACGCAGAAGATCACGGCCCAGGTCTTCGCCGCCTGGATGAGGATCCTCGCGGCCACCGAGGGCAGCGTGCTCTGGCTGCTCGATTCCTCGGAGGAGACCAATGCCAGGCTGCGCCACATGGCATCTGCCGCAGGGATCGCGCCGGAGCGCATCTGCTTTGCGCCGAAGCGCCCCAATCCGCAGCACCTCGCGCGCTACAGGCTGGCCGATCTCTTCCTCGACACATTCCCCTATGGCGCCCACACGACCGCATCGGATGCGATGTGGATGGGAACACCGGTGCTGACGCTGGCGGGCCGGGGCTTTGCCGCCCGCGTCTGCGCTGGCCTTGTCACCTCCGCCGGCATGCCCGATCTCGTCACGACTCACATTGATGACTATGTCGGCCGCGCCATCGCCATCGCGACCGCACCGGGGGCGGCCCATGCGCTGAAGGCGCGGCTCGCGCACAACCGCATGACCGCCCCGCTGTTCGACACCGATCGCCTGGTGAGCGGCCTCGAAGCCCTCTACGATCGCATGTGGGAGGAGTTCCGTTCAGGCGAACTGCCGGTGCCGAACCTCGCCAACCTGCCGGTCTATGAGGAGATCGGCCTCGACCTGCTCATGGGCCGCGAAGGCGAGAGCATTCCGCCCGAACGCTACAGGGAGGAGCTTGCGCGCTGGCACATGATGGATCCCATCGCGGCCGATGGCCGCTTGTGGCCGGCAGAGCCTCAGGTCACGCCCGCCGCCGCCCTGACGCGCGCCGCCTGAGCAGGCAGGGCTCCGCGTGCCGTCATCACCTGCCGAAAAGCGGTTCCGACGCTTGCCGAAAAGAACTCGCTCCAGATCAATTGCTTGAGCATGACCTTGTCGCAAAAGTGGTTTCCACTTATGCGGATCATGCTCTAAGCCTCAGGCCTCTTGTGCAGAGGCCAACGCATGACAACACCCGCATCTTCCGCAACGCTCGCCAACTGGCGCCAGCATCCCCACAGCATCTGGGGCTTCACCCATGTCGAGCAACTCCTGACGGTTGCCACCGTCAAGACCGGCGCGGCGGCCTCGCCGCTTGCACGTGCCACGGCGCTCGATCTCCGCACTGTGCGGCTCGACTGGGAAGGCCGGAGCATGACGGCCGATGAGGTCCTTGCGGAAACCTTCACCGACGGCTTCCTGCTCCTCCAGGACGGCGCGGTGCTGGCGGAGCGTTATGCGCCGCACCAGCAGCCGCATGACCGGCACATCATCTTCTCCGTCAGCAAGTCGGTCACCGCGGCCCTCGCCGCCATCCTGGCGGAGCAGGGCCTGCTCGACCCGGATGCCCCCGTCACCCGCTATGTGCCGGAGGCCACGGGCTCGGCCTATGGCGACTGCACGGTCCGCCATGTGCTCGACATGACGGTAAGCATCCGCTTCATCGAGGACTATCTCGACCCTTATGGCGATGTCGCGCGCTACCGCGTTGCCATGGGCTGGAACCCGCTTCCTCCTGGCATGGAGGCCGAGGGTCTCCACCGCTTCATCGCGCGGCTGCCGAAGGCTGAGCATCCCCATGGCGAGCGGTTCCACTATGTGTCCCCCAACACGGACATGCTGGGCTGGATCATCGAGCGCGCCGCCGGCGAGACATTCGCAAGCCTCCTCTCGCGCCACATCTGGCAGCCCATGGGCATGGCGCAGGATGCCTTCATGACGCTCGACGGAGAGGGCGCAGCCCGCACCGCCGGCGGCCTCTGCGTCAGCCTTGGTGATCTTGCCCGCATCGGCGAACTGATGCGGGGCCGGGGCCTGTTCCGTGGCAGGCGCGTGCTGCCGGAGGCCTTCGTCACGGACATCCTCGAGGCGGGCGATCGCCAGGCCTGGATCAAGGGCGATCTCCTGCATCTTTTCCCCGAAGGCCGCTACCGCTCGCAATGGTATGTGCCGGAGGCATCCTCCAACGTGCTCTGCGCCATCGGCATCCACGGCCAGTGGATCTATGTCGACTTCGCGCGGCGCATGGTGGCGGTGAAGCAGTCCTCCCAGCCCATCCCGGCAGATGACGCGATCGACCAGCAGACGCTGGCCCTGTTCCGCGCCCTTGCGCAGCACCTCGGCTAGGCGGAAGACCGGCCCATGGCCCTCCCCGACCGAGACGACGCCTGGCGCCGCGAGGCGGTGTTCGGCAATTACGCCGAACGCCCGCTTCACGAAGCCCCGCCCATGCTCCGCATCTGGAGCTATGCCGACCGCCTCTCCTATGCGCCGGGCGAAACGCTGAGCCTCAGCGTCAACACCAACGCCCGGCACTTCGCGGTGGAGATCATCCGCGATGGCCTCCACCCGCAGCGCGTCTTCCACCGCGAGGGCCTCGAAGGCCGCTGGCGCGACACGCCGGATGACTGTTCGGTCACCGGTTGCGGCTGGCCCGTCTCGCTCGAGATTCAGGTGGCGGAGTCATGGCCGTCGGGGGGCTACATCATCCGCACCACGGCAAGCGAGGCGGGGCGCGGCGCCGACCTGCATGAACACTTCTTCCTCGTGAGGCCGCAGGCGCGCGGCGAGAAAGCCTCCCGCCTCCTCCTCATCGCCGCCACCGCCACATGGACGGCCTACAATGACTGGGGCGGCTCCAACCATTACCAGGGCTGGTGCGGCCCCGCGGGCGATCGCTTCTCGCCGGTGCTGAGCCTGCTCCGCCCGCTGGCCCGCGGGTTCGTGAGCCTGCCGCCGGAAGCGCCCCGCGCCGTGCTGGCGGAGGATCCGCCCATCATGTCGGAGCCGCGCTACCCGCACATGGAATGGGCCTATGCCAATGGCTATTCCAAGAAATACATGTCCGCGGGCTGGGCCAGTTTCGAGCGGCACTTCGTGTGCTGGGCGGAGGCCGAGGGCTACGCCATCGACATCATCAGCCAGACCGATCTGCATGACCGCCCGGAGCTTCTCGAGGGCTATTCCACAATCGTCATGGTGGGTCATGACGAGTACTGGTCGTGGGAGATGCGCGACGCCGTCGACCGCTTCGTGGAGCGCGGCGGCCGCGCGGCGCGCTTCGCCGGCAATTTCATGTGGCAGATCAGG
>JADCDC010000161.1 GCA_020252385.1 Aestuariivirga sp. | reverse complement strand
CCCCGCCATGGGAAAGCCCATCACGCCCAGTCCGATCCACGCCACACGCATTCCAGCTTCCCCTGCGATGATGATCCCTCCTAGGCGATCACCGGGCCAGAATCAACGTGGCCGGCGGGATACGAGCCTTGCATGGACTCACCGAGGTGGCATTATATGGCGCACGACGTCTCATCCGGAGCAGATCGACCGTGAGCATCGAGCGGCGGAACTTCCCGCAGTTCTTCATCACCTCCCCCTCGCCCTGCCCCTATCTGGCGGGCCGCGTGGAGCGGAAGGTATTCACGCACCTTCTCGGCCAGGATGCGCGGAGCCTCAACACGCAGCTGAGCCAGGGCGGCTTCCGCCGCAGCCAGAACATCGCCTACCGGCCCGCCTGCGACGGCTGCGCGGCCTGCGTCTCCGTCCGGGTTCCGGTCAACACCTTCGAACCCAACCGCAGCTTCCGCCGCACGCTGAAGGTCAATGCCGATCTCGTCGGCACCGTTGCCCGCAGCCAGGCCACTTCGGAGCACTATTCGCTGTTCCGCTCCTATATCGATTCGCGCCACGGTGACGGTGGCATGGCGGACATGACGGTGCTCGACTTCTCCGCCATGGTGGACGACAATTTCGTGGACAGCCGGCTGGTCGAATACCGCGTCCGCGGGGGCGAGGATGACGGGCGCCTCGTCGCGGCGGTGCTGATCGACATCCTGGGCGACGGCATCTCGATGATCTACAGCTTCTACGACCCCGAGCAGATGAGGCGGAGCCTCGGCAGCTTCATGATCCTGGACAACATCGCGCGGGTGAAGCGGCTGGGCTTGCCCTACCTCTATCTCGGCTACTGGGTCAGGGGCTCGCGCAAGATGGACTACAAGGCGCGCTTCCTGCCGCAGGAGCGCCTCACGGCCGACGGCTGGCGGCTCTACCGGAACGGTGAAGGCTGAGCCTCCCGGTCAATTGAGCGGGATGGAGAGTTCCGCGCCCGCGCCGAAGGATCGGCCCTGATCAGAGCCGAGCCCTGAGGCCTCGACCCGCGCACCGAAACTGTAGGACGGTCCGGAGACGGAAAGCCCCGCCTCCACCGCGCCGAAGATGTCCCAGCCCTCGCCATTTCCCTTCTGGTCCTGCCATTCGGCGATGAGCTGCGGCTTCAGATAGGGAGACGCCATGAGGCTGCCTTGCGTCGTGGTGCTGTAGCTGAGACGCGGATCCAGCGCGATGCGCAGCAGGCTCAGTTCCTGATCCTCGACGCTGCCGCCGCCGTTGCTGAGGCTGTATCGATCCGCCTCTTCGCGCCACCAGGAGACGCGCAGTCCGGGCTCGAGGGCAACAGGCGCAAGGTCGATCTCCCCGCGTACGCCTGCTTCCGCCAGCCAGCGCGTGCTTTCGTAATCGCCTTCATAGGTGACGCCACTGAGGCCGATGCCGAGATCTCCGCTCCCGCGCCCCCACAGCAGCCTTCCATCGAGCCTCAGGCCCGGCGCCACCTCGGCCACGGCATAGGGGCCAACCATCCAGCCCCGGCTGTCTTCGACATCGCCCGATGTCACGTCGAGACGCAGCGAGACGCCGAGGAGCAACGCCTCGGTGATCAGATAATCGATCCCCACCTCGCCAAGGAATCCTCTCTGGCTGTCTCCGTCATCCTCGCTGTCGAACCAGACGATGCGGCCATCGGCCCAGAGGTCAAGGCTGCCTGCCGCGCGCGGCACGGGATCGGGCAGCGCATCGGGCCGGTCGGCGGCGGTGGGAACCACGTGGCGGTCACCCTTCTCCGCCGCTTGCGCGATCTCGCGGAGGCTGGTGGCGAAGGCGATGGACCCCTGGCGGGAATCGCCCTGCGGCAGGACGGCCACCGAGGGGCCGGAGCGCTTCCCGGCCGCCATCCGGTCAGCCCCCGGATTGTAGGACAGCATGGCCCTGCCCTTGGCGAGCATCGCCTGCTGCATGCGGCGGGCCGCTTCCTCCACCACGCGATTGCGCGACACGGTGACACCAAGCGCGGCAGAGACCACTTCGAGATAGCCGCCGCTTCCCGCCATGGTGGCTCTCACCGTGCAGGTGCCAATGCCCGTGCTCGACAGCACCGCGCCAGCGAGCGTGCAGGGACCCGACAGCAGCTCGTAGGTCACAGCACCGCTCGTCGTCCCACCCGTGACCGAGAGGGTGAGCGATCCGGGGAAGCTCAGGGGCCCGCCAACAATGCTGAGCTCCGCCTGCGCCTGCCGGGGCGAGACGGTGACCACCGCATCTTCCGATGTCCCCTCGTAGTTCGCGTCACCCGCCTTGCTGGCGCGGACCGTGCAGGCGCCGTCAGCACCGGTGGCGGTGAGGGTGTTGCCGGAGACCGCGCAGTAAGCGCCGCCGTCGACGACCGCGAATGTGACGGCCCCAATTCCATCGCCCCCGGAGGCCGCGAGCGTGACCTCCTCGCCGAAAACGATCGGCGACTTGGGGGTGAAGACGAGGGAGGCCTGAACACCCTTTTCAACGGCAAATGACCGTGCCGTCTCGGGCGCGGCTTCAAAGTTCACGTTGCCCGCCTGTCTGGCCCTGACCTCGCATGTGCTTGCAGCCTGCAGCGTCAGGGTGGCCCCGTTCGCACCACCCGTCGAGCACACATCGGGTGTGGCGGAGGCGAAGGTGACCGGCTCACCCGACCCTCCGCCCGAGGCGGAAAGAGCGATGACATCTCCAACGCGGCCAGAAAGCTCCTGATCAAAGGTGATCGCCTGCGTCGCTCGCGCGGTGAGGGTCCGCGTTACGGTCCTGTTAGGCAGCGCGCTGGTGGCCGTCACACTGATCTCAACTGTCGTGCGGCTTGGAGGGACCAACCACGTCATGGAACAGATCAAACGGTCGAAGCCGATGCCCTGGGGAGGGAGGATCCGCTGCGTTCCAAATTGGGGGCAGGATGAAAACTGACCATCGACCGCCAGAATGAAACTGACATACAGCGGCACGGTCGTGCAAGGTTCATCGCCGCGATTCACATGGCGCAACTCCAGTTCCACGACAACTTCCTGCAGAGTATCTGGCGTTGCCGAGAATGTGGACCCTCCTGAAATCACCTCCATGGACTGAATCTGCACCTCGCAATCCGCCCGGGCCCCTGTGCTCTGCAGGAGGAACGACATCATGATGATGCCCACCGTTACCGCAATGCGCCGCCACTTACCCTTTGCCGCCATGGTCGCCACTTCCGACTCTCTCAACATTATGGAGAGTTAATAAACTTTAGAGTGTATTTCGGCGCAACCAACTTGTGATTTCAACCTGAGGCAGGCGCTATCGATTGCAGGTGTAGCCGTCGCAGCGATGCCCAAATCCATAGGTTGAATTCATCCCCAAAATAATGTCTTCTGGGTTGTAGCGACATCACCCCGGGGGATCATGGGTTCTCGGCAGCAGCCCGCGACGGGCGAGATCAAGACCGCCTTCCTGGTCACGGGGCTGGGGGGCCTGCTGTTCACCTTCGACCTGCCCCTGCTGCGCCTCTCCATGGCGGATCAGTGGACCATGGTCTTCACCCGTGGGCTGTTCCTGTTCCTTGCGATCGCGGGTGCCTGGGCCGCGCTTCAGCTGTTGCGCGGCGAGCGCACACCCTTCATCGCCGGCTGGGCCGGACTGGCGGTGGCACTCGCCAGCACGGTGGGCAACATGGCCTATATCGGCGCGGTGGTGCACACGGATGCTGCCAATGTCGTGTTCATCATCGCGCTCACACCGGTCATCGCCGCCGCCATGTCGCATCTGGTGCTGGGCGAGCGGGTGCATCGCTTTACCTGGGCAGCGACGGCCGCCGCCTTCTGCGGGGCTGCCTTGATTGCGTCCGACGGGATCGGCACCGGCGACTGGGTGGGAAATGGGCTGGCCTTCACCTCCGCCGTCTGCTCGGCGGCGATCTTCACCATCATCCGGGGCAGCGGCCAGAAGGTGGCGACGAGCCTCGCGTTGGGAAGCCTGTCTTCGGCGCTGCTGGCGGCGGCCTTATTCGCCGTTCATCCCGCGGCCCTCCTGGCGGCCGGCGCCTTCGGCCTGCCGGCCGGAATCTGGCTGGCGCTCAACGGGCTGCTCGCCATTCCGCTCGCCACCGTGCTGCTGGCGCGCGGGTCGCGGCTCTTGCCTTCGGCCGACGTCAGCATGTTCTTCATGCTCGAGACCATGCTCACCCCGGTGTGGATCTGGCTGCTGTTCGGGGAACTGCCGGGCGACCGCGTGCTGCTGGGCGGCGCCATCATCGTGGTGACGCTCCTGGCGCACAGCTGGTGGCGGCTGTCCGTGTCCCTGCGCGGCAGCCCGGCCTGAATGAAGGGCCGGCCACAGAATTTAACTTGACCTTACGTAGTGGTGAATACTAAACTAGTAATT
>JADCDC010000160.1 GCA_020252385.1 Aestuariivirga sp. | reverse complement strand
TGGCGGCGACATAGCCCTTGGTCTCGATCATTCCGATTGCGTTGCTCATGGTATCCTCCGTTGAGAGCTTGGATTTACTTGGTTGCCGCGTCATCGATCGATCCGATGATCAGCGCGTCGATGGGCGGCGACTTGCCCGGGAACCAGCCCGCAGCGACCGAGCCGGTGGCGATGATGACCTTCTCCCCCTCGCCGCAGCCCAGGGGATCGAAGGCCAGGAGGCGCGAACTCGTTTCGTCGACGACGACTTCGAGGATCGAGCCGGCAGGCACTTCCGAAAGCTTCTTGGTGGACCAGATGCGGCCCGTCACGGTTGCCTTCAGCATCTAGCGTCTCCTTTCGATGGTGAGGCCCAGCCTGCGGGCCTTGTCGCGTGCCAGCGGGGTGAGCACGGCACCGGGGGCGAGCACCAGGGTGCCCGCGGATTTCAGGTGATCGATCTTCTGTTCGGTGATGACGCCCGTCAATGCCGCAGCCGGAGCCGCTGACGCCGGGGCAGGGCTGCCGCCCAAGGTGAAGCGCAGCTTGCCGGCACGCAGCCTCTCCAGCGTCTGTGGCTCGATGATGCGCGCGACGAAGGCCGCAAGGTCATGGTCATTGGCGAGCCGCACCGTCTCGACCGCCGCATGGGCGCCCGGCTGGCGCTGCGCCATCACCTCGCGCAGCACGTCGCGCACCATGTGGCGGAGTTCGCTGCTGAGTTCAGGTTTCAGGGTCATGTCATAGCTCCAGCGCGGCTTCGGCGGCGGACGCCGCGGCGCGCACCTCGGATTCGGTGCCGGAGAGATAGAGGCGCCCCGTGGCGCCGATCATCCGGTAGTCGACGATCTTGATGGTGGCGGCCTTCTCGGCCTCGTTCGCCGCGAGAATGGCATAGGCCGCGGGCTCGGTTTCGAGCACGAAGAGGGTTTCCCCCGCCAGCACCATGGAGCCGCCCTTGTTGCGGTTGATGAGGAAGGCATGGCCGGGGTCGATGCGCGTCACGATCTTTGAGGCCAGGATCTTCGGCTTCATCGCCTTGTCGGGTGTGAGCCCCATGGCGTCGATCACCGCCTCGGCGGAAGCCTTCACCGCGGCCACATCGCGCGAGTGGATCTCGAGATAGCCGAACTGCCGCTCCACCACCAGGATACCGCCCTGCACTTCGGCTGCCTTCAGCGCCACGTCCGTCAGCGCCTCGATGTCGAGGCCGGGGGCGACTTCGATGATCTGGGCCGCCATGTTGGAGCGCGGCAGCGAGCCCCTGATCCAGGTGCCGAGATAACACATGGTCTGCGGCTGCAGCTGGTCGATGAAGATGTATGAGCGGAGCGTTGCCATGATGATCAGGCGGCCAGGACGGCCTTGAGCTCCTCGAGGATGATGCGGCGGAGTTCCTTCCTCAACTCGCTGTCGGATGAGTTGTCGACGGCGAGCGTGACGGGTGAGGACTCCCGCTTCGGCAGGTTCAGCGGATCGAGGCCGGAGAAGTTGCCGAAGCTTTCGGACGCCTCCTTGTTGTAGGCGATGCGTGCGTAATGCATCAGATGATGCGGTGTCAGATTGTCGCCGATCGAGGACCCGCCGACGAAGCCCGTGCCGATGGTCATGGAGGGGCCGAGATTTGTTTCATAGCCAGACGCGCCGAGCGAGCAGCCGGTGTTGACGGCGACGCGCAATGCCGGAACGGCGGCGGCGAAGGCCATGATGTTCGCCTCGTTCTTCGAGTGAATGGCGGCGGAGTGACCCTTGCCGGACTTCCGCATCATGGAGCGGGCGGCGGAGATCGCCTGGTCGATGGTCTGCACCTTGGCGAAGGCCAGGACGGGGCAGAGCTTCTCCCGCACCAGCTTCTCCTCCGGCTGGACGAGGTCCACCGGTGTCACGAGGATCTTCGCACCGCTGGCGTTGAAGCCGGCCTCGCGCGCGATGACGCTCGCGTCCTTGCCGATCATGTTCACGTTGAAGCCATGCTCGGTGAACAGGAGCGTCCTGAGCTTCGCGGTCTCCTCGGGCGAGCAGATATGCGCCTTCTCGGCCTTCATCGCGTCGAGCAGCCGGTCGGCGATGGTGGTGAAGGCGAGAACCGTCGATTCATTGGTGCAGAGGATCGAGTTGTCGAAGCTCTTCGACGCCACGATGCGCTTCGCGGCGAGCTTCAGATCCGCCGTGTCGTCCACCAGTGCGGGCGCATTGCCGGGGCCGACGCCGAAGGCCGGATTGCCGGAGCGGTAGGCGGCCTTGACCACGGAGGGCCCGCCGGTCGCCACGATGAGGTCCACGCGCTCATCCGCCATCAGCTTCTCGAGCAGGGGGATGTTGGGCTCGTCGATCACCTGGATGACGCCATCGGGCGCGCCCGCGGCCTTCGCAGCCTCGGCCAGCACGCGGGCGGCATCGGCACAGCAGGCCTTGGCCTGCGGGTGGGGCGAGAGGATGATGGCGTTCCGGGTCATCAGCGCCAGCATGGTCTTGAAGAAGACGGTGGCGACGGGGTTGGTAACGGGGATGAGCGCGAAGATGACGCCGGCGGGGCGGGGAAGCTCCACGATCTTCCTGGCGGGATCGATCCGTGGGCTGACGAAATCCTCATTGCCATAGAGCTCGACCATGCCCTTGGTGCAGGCCTCGTTCTTGATGCGCTTGTGCTCGACCACACCCATGCCCGTCTCGCGCACCGCCCATTCGGCGTAAGCTTGAGCCTTGGCGTGACCGGCAGCGGCCACGGCATCGACGATGCGGCGGGTTGTGGCCTTGTCCACCTTCTGGAACTTGGCGGCGGCCCAGCGGGCGCGGTCCAGCATCAGCTTGGCGCGCTCGAACTGTACGTCGGGGACCTTGATCAGCGGTTCGCTCATGTCAGGCAGCCTTCTTCGCCTGATGCAGCAGCTCGCGCGCGCGCGGCATGGCGGCATCGAAACGGTCCATGATGTCCTCGCAGGTTTCGCGCGTGAGCAGCACGCCCGGCTTCCACTGAAGGACACGCTTGTCGAGGGAGGAGAAGATCGCCCACACGCCATGCTCGTAAAGTGCGCGCGAGGCATACATGGCGCCTTCCGGATGGTTGGCGAATTCAAGCCCGAGGATCACGCCCTTCTGGCGCACGCCGGTGAAGATGTCGCCGTGGCGCGAGATCATCTCCTGCATGCTCTCCGCCATGAAGTCCGTCACCGTCTGCACATTGGCGATGAGCTCCGGGCGGAGCAGCATCTCGATCACCTTGTGGGCGACCACGCAGCCGAGTTCGGCACCACCCGAGGTCGAGATATGCGCCGCGCCATCCTCATGGAGCCAGCCGCCGGCCTTCTCGTTCACCAGTGCGGCCGAGATCGGGTAGAGGCCGCCCGACAGGCCCTTGGCGGTGACCATGATGTCCGGCTGCACGCCATAGGACTGCCAGCCCCACATCTTGCCGGAGCGCATGAGGCCGGTCTGCACCTCGTCCGCGATGTACATGGCGCCATGTTTCTCGCACAGCGCCTTGCAGGCGTTGAGATAGCCCTCCTTCGGCATGGGGAAGCCATAGGTGGCCGGGATCGTCTCCATGATGAGGGCGGCCACGTCATTGCCCTTGAGTGCCTGCTCCATCGCGTTGA
>JADCDC010000016.1 GCA_020252385.1 Aestuariivirga sp. | reverse complement strand
TATCGGTGGGCCGCGTGGCACCGCATGTGGGTGGTTGCGGCCGTGTTGCTGGCGGTGACCACGGCACTCGCTGTCGCCGTGAGCCTCGAGGTGCTGGACCCCTGGATCGGCCTTGTTGTGCAGCTCGGCATCGCCCTGCTCTTCGCGCTGGAGGCGCGCCAGCTGCAGGTCATGGCGCTGGAGCGCGCGGGCTTCCGGCGCGCCGGACTGATCGAGGCCTCGAGCCTCGAGGCCGCGGAACTCGGCTATTTCGCCACGCGGTCCGCGCCGCCCGCTCCGCCTGCGCCGGCGCGCTACCGCGCTGCTCCCGAAGACACGCTGGGCATTTTCGGCAATGTCTGAGACCGCCCGATGAGCCTTGTCATCATCGACTATGGGTCGGGGAACCTGCATTCCGCCGCCAAGGCCTTCGAACGCGCCGCGCGCGACAGCGGGCTTGGCACGCCGGTGATCGTCACCTCCGAGCCAGAGATGCTGCGCAAGGCAGAGCGGATCGTGCTGCCGGGCGTTGGCGCCTTCAAGGATTGCCGCGACGGGCTTGCGGCCGTGCCGGGCCTTCGGGACGCGCTGGAGGAAGAGGTGATTGGCAAGGCCAAGCCCTTCCTCGGCATTTGCGTGGGCATGCAGCTCATGGCCTCGCGCGGGCTCGAGCATGAGGTCACCGAGGGCTTTGGCTGGATACCGGGCGATGTCACGCCGATCGCGCCGCGTGATCCCACCTTCAAGATCCCGCACATGGGCTGGAACACGCTGGAGCTCCGGAGAAACCATCCGCTGCTCACCGGCATACCCTTGGGCGCGGAAGGTCTTCACGCCTATTTCGTCCACTCCTTCCACCTCGCGGCGCGCGAGCCCGCGCATGTGGTGGCCACCACCGATCATGGTGCCACCCTGACCGCAATCGTGGCGCGGGATAATCTCGCGGGAACCCAGTTCCACCCGGAGAAGAGCCAGACGCTGGGCCTCACGCTCCTGGCCAATTTCCTCAGGTGGCGCCCATGATCCTGTTTCCCGCCATCGACCTGAAGGACGGCCAATGCGTCCGGCTGAAGCTCGGCGACATGGCCGAAGCCACGGTCTTCAACGATGATCCGGCAGATCAGGCGAGGAGCTTCGAGGCGCAGGGCTTCGCCTGGCTCCACCTCGTCGATCTCAATGGCGCCTTCGCGGGCCGTCCGGTGAATGCCGAGGCGGTGGAGGCGATCCTCGACGCAGTGACGATCCCGGTGCAGCTCGGCGGCGGCATCCGCAGCCTGGCGCAGATCGAGGCCTGGCTCGGCAAGGGCATCCGCCGCGTGATCCTCGGCACGGTGGCGCTCCGCGATCCGGGCCTGGTGCGGGAGGCCTGCAGGCTGTTCCCGGGCCGCATCGCCGTGGGGATCGATGCCAAGGGCGGTCGCGTGGCAGTCGAGGGCTGGGCCGAAACATCGGAACTGAGGGCCATCGACCTTGCCAGAAGCTTCGCCGATGCGGGCGTTGCGGCGATCATTTTCACCGATATCGACCGGGACGGGGTGCTCAAGGGCTTGAATATCGAGTCGACACTCGAACTCGCCCGCGCCGTTCCGATCCCGGTCATCGCCAGCGGCGGCCTCGCTTCCATGGCGGACATCCACCGGCTGCTCGAGCCCGACTGCCGCATCCTCGAGGGCGCCATCTCGGGCCGCGCCATCTATGACGGGCGGATCGACGTGGCCGAAGCCCTCAGCCTGTTCCGGGGGGTCCGCTGATGCTCAAGGCCCGCCTCATTCCCTGCCTCGACGTGAAGGATGGCCGCGTCGTCAAGGGCGTCAATTTCGTCGACCTGCGCGATGCCGGCGACCCTGTGGAGATTGCCAAGGCCTATGACGCCGCTGGTGCGGACGAGCTCTGCTTCCTCGACATCACGGCAACCCATGAGAACCGCGGCATCATCTTCGACGTGGTGCAGCGCACGGCGGAAGCCTGCTTCATGCCGCTGACGGTGGGGGGCGGCGTCCGGGCGCTCGAGGACATCCGCAAGCTCCTGCTGGCAGGGGCGGACAAGGTGTCGATCAATTCGGCGGCGGTTGCCAACCGCGGCTTCGTGCGCCAGGCAGCCGAGAAGTTCGGCGCACAATGCGTGGTGGTGGCGATCGACGCAAAGTCGGTGGCGCCCGGCCGCTGGGAGATCTTCACCCATGGGGGCCGCCGGCCGACCGGGATCGACGCGGTGGACTATGCGCGCGAGGTCGTCTCGCTGGGTGCCGGCGAACTTCTCCTCACCTCGATGGACCGCGACGGCACGGGCAGGGGCTTTGACATCGACCTGACCCGGGCGGTGGCCGATGCGGTGACCGTTCCCGTCATCGCGTCGGGTGGCGTGGGCACGCTCGATCACCTGGTGGAGGGCATCCGCGACGGCCATGCCGCCGCCGTGCTGGCCGCCTCGATCTTCCATTTCGGCACCTTCTCCATCGCGGAGGCCAAACGCCACCTTTCGGCCAATGGCATCCCCATGCGCCTGTGTTAGACAGTGACCATGACCGATCACAGGCTCGAGGTTCTGGCGGCACTCGCGGATGAGATCGCGCAGCGGAAATCCGCTTCGCCCGACCAGTCCTACACCGCCAGGCTGCTCTCCCAGGGCATCGAGAAATGCGCCAAGAAATTCGGCGAGGAGGCCGTTGAAACCGCCCTTGCCGCCGTGCTGCGCGACAAGGCCCAGATCGCCGCGGAAACCGCCGATCTGCTCTATCACCTGCTGGTGATGCTCGAGGCCTCCGGGGTCCGGCTTGCCGATGTGATGGCGGAACTCGCAAGGCGGCAGGGCATGAGCGGCCTGGCAGAAAAGGCGTCACGGCCGAAGGACTGAGCATGGAAGAACTCGTGAAGGAAGTCTCCCCGTTCCGGCGCTTTTCGCGCGACGAATGGGCAGCGCTCCGCGCCGACACCCCGATGACGCTGACGCAAAAGGACCTCGATGAGTTGCGCGGACTGAACGACCGCATCGACCTCGCCGAGGTGGAAACGATCTATCTTCCGCTCTCGCGGCTGCTCAACCTCTATGTCGCGGCGACCCAGGGCCTGTTCCGCGCCACCAACAACTTCCTCCACCTCAGCGATCGCAAGGTGCCCTATGTCATCGGCATGGCCGGCAGCGTCGCGGTGGGCAAGAGCACCACGGCGCGCATCCTGCAACGGCTGCTCGCCCGCTGGCCGAAGCACCCGAAGGTCGACCTCGTCACCACCGATGGTTTCCTGCTTCCCAACGCCATCCTCGAGCGCGAAGGGCTGATGACGCGCAAGGGCTTTCCCGAGAGCTACGACCTGCCGGCCATCCTGCGCTTTCTCTCCGACATCAAGGCGGGAAAGCGCAACGTCACAGCACCGCTCTATTCCCACCTCACCTATGACGTCCTGAAGGACGACCGGGCGGTCATCGACCAGCCGGACATCCTTATCGTCGAGGGCGTCAACGTGCTGCAGACCGGCCGCCCGCCGCGCGACGGCCGCGGCATTCCGAACACGTCCGACTTCTTCGATTTCTCGATCTACATCGACGCCGATCTCGAGGATCTGCGCAAGTGGTACATCGAGCGCTTCCTGACCCTCAGGGACAGCGCCTTCCGCAATCCCAAATCCTACTTCCACCGCTATGCGACGCTGTCGGACCCGGAATCGCGCGACACGGCCATGCGGATCTGGGACACGATCAACCTCGTGAACCTCAGGGAGAACATCCTGCCGACGCGGCCGCGCGCCGACCTCGTGCTGCGCAAGGGGGCGGACCATTTCATCCGCAGCGTCTTCCTGAGAAAGCTATAAGAGGCCCAGGGCCCTTGCGTGGCTGCCGAGATTGATCTCGGGCCTGGCACCCACATGCGAGATCACCTCCGCCGCCGCGAGCGAGCCGAGCCGTGCCGACTCAGGCAGCGACCTGCCATTGGTCAGGCCATAGAGAAATCCGGCCGCGAAGAGATCGCCAGCGCCCGTCACGTCCACCACCTTGCTGACGGGAAAGGCGGGGCTTGCGTACACCTCCTCGCCTTTCACGACGATGCAGCCCTTCTCGGAGCGCGTGAGGACGGCGATCGGGCAGTCCCGCGCGATCGCTCTCATCGCGCCGTCGAAATTCTGGGTCTGGTAGAGCGACTTGATCTCCGACTCATTGGCGAAGACGATGTCGATGTCGTTGCGGATCAGCTCGAGGAAGCTCTCCCTGTGGCGCTCGACGCAGAAGGAGTCGGAGAGCGTGATGGACGTCCGGCGCCCGGCGGCGCGTGCAATGCGGGCTGCGAGCTTGAAGGCCTCCTTGGCCTCGGGACGGTCCCACAGATAGCCTTCCATGTAGGTGACCTGTGCTGCTTCCACCGTCTTCCGGTCGACGTCCTTCACCGTGAAGTTCACGCAGGCGCCCAGATAGGTGTTCATGGTGCGCTCGCCATCGGGTGTCACGAGAATGAAGGAGCGCGCCGTTGCGGGCCCGTCGGAAGCGGGTTCGGTATCGAAGGCCACGCCCTGCGCCCGCATGTCATGGCGAAAGATGGCGCCAAGCTGGTCCGCCTTCACCTTGCCGAAATAGGCAGCCCTTCCCCGGAGCGAGGCGACACCCGCCGCGGTGTTGCCGGCCGAGCCGCCGGAAACCTCGATCGCCTGGCCCATGTCGGCATAGAGGTCCGCGGCGCGCGCCTCGTCGAGCAG
>JADCDC010000159.1 GCA_020252385.1 Aestuariivirga sp. | reverse complement strand
TGCGAGTGATCTTGTACTGCCGTTCATTGGTAATCATGGCAGGCTCCCAAGGTCGATGTTGACCACGCCCTTCGGCACTCCATTGCGGTCCTTCATGAAGAAGTCGCGGTAGAGGATGCCCGGGGCGGCTGACGCAGTCGCCGGAAAGAGCTCGCCCAGATACTTGGACTTCATCGCAGCGCGTGCGTTTGTGAAGTCGAGCAGAACGGGATCGAGTCGGTAGGGATCAACCCCGTTGGTATCCCAAGCTCCATCATAGTCCTCCGGCAGGTCTTTTAATGAAACGAAGCTTCCGTCGAGCAGAACCGAACGGCAGCCTGCACCCGCAAGGTTCTGTAGCGCCGCCAGTAAGCCGCCAACCAAGCGTGCGCGATGGCCGTTCAAGCTAAAGCGAGGCGCAACCTCGCTCCAGGAAGCGTCGTGCACACCGAAGGGCAGGTAGCCGGTCAAAGGATCCGCATCGGGAAGCATGACACAACAATATCGTTGTGTCTGATGTTCGTCAAGCGTTCTGGTCGTCGACAATTGGTGGGGTCTAGCCGCAGCCAAACATCTAAACTGAGCAAGGCCGCTCGATCCGACGGCTGAGTCCTGCTACATATGAATGACGGTCCTTTCGGACATCCGTGTGAGTGATGCCGGGCAGCCAAGAAGCTGGGTCTGCGGGCCGGTTGACCTCGATAGATGCCGGAACCACAAAAATATTTTTCTGGCAGTTTTCTCAAGGAAATCAAAAGCGTAGCATTCTGACGGCCTCTCAGTCGGAAGATGGCCGTCAGAATGGGTGCTTATTATAGGATTTTCAGAGACTTATGAGAACTTCAGACAATCGAGTGGGAGTGATCGTTCCCACTCGATCTGCAGCGTAAGCGCCTCAGGCTGCGCGCTGCGCTCTGAAAGCTGGAAGCGGCGCGGGGATCGTCATGCCCTTGGCAACGGCCGGGCGGGCGAGCATGCGGGCGTACCAGGCGTTCAGGGCAGGCCGCGCGCCGATCTGAAAGCCCATCGTCACGGCCGTGAACACCCAGCCGAATACAGCGATATCGACGATTGAGTATTCGGGCAGGAACCACTCGTGGCCCTCCAGAAGGGTTTCGAGCACATCGTAGAGGCGCTCGCCCTCGGTGTCGTAGCGATTGATCGCATATGGCAGGGCCTCCGGCGCGAAGAGCACGAAATGCGCCCTCTGGCCGAACATCGGCCCGATAGATGCCGCTTGGAAGAACAGGAGTTCGATCGCCTTCTGCCTCAGCACGCGGTCCTTCGGCAGGAGCAGGCCGGTCTTTTCCGCCAGATAAAGCAGGATCGCGTTCGATTCGGCGGTGGCGACCCCTGTCTCATCATCGACGAGCACCGGCACCTTGGCGTTGGGATTGACTGCCTTGAAGGCCGGCGCGAACTGCTCGCCGGCATGAACATTGACGCGCTCGATCCGATAGTCGAGTCCGAGCTCCTCGAGGGCGATCGCCACCTTGAAGCCGTTCGGTGTGTTGTGGGTGTAGAATGTCAGCATCTTTCACGGTCCTATCCTGGTTGCGGTGGCCTTGTGCCTTTCCGTAGTGACTGCTATAAAATAGCTCTGGAGGCTGGGCAAGGAATTTTTTAGTGAACACTACAAAAAAAGTGGGCAGGCCACGCTCGTTTGACCAGGCCGCTCTCGGCGAGCGCGCCAAGGACCTGTTCTGGGCCCGTGGCTTCGAAGGGATTGGCCTCGCCGAACTGACGCAGGCGCTCGGGGTGAAGCCGCCGAGCCTTTATGCTGCCTTCGGCAGCAAGGCGGGCCTGTTCCGCGCCGCCCTCGATGCCTATCGGCACGACAGCGCGGAGGCGTTCGCGGAGGCGTTCACGGCGGCCGACTGGCGGACGATGGTCCGGCGCATGCTTGCGAGCGCGGCCCGGATGTACACCCGCCACAATGATCGGCGTGGCTGTCTCGTGCTCGACGGGGCGCGCGACTCTGCTGATCAGGCTGCACGCGACGCTGCAAGCGAGGTGCGTCGCCGTTTCGCAAGATCCATGGCGGAACGGCTCACTGCGCTGGGCGCGGCGGAGCCCGAGCGGCTCGCTGAAACACTCATCATCGCCATGATCGGCTTGTCGGGCGGCGCCCGTTCAGGGCTGCCAGCCGAGACCATCCTCGCGGCGGCCGAGCAGATCGCTGACGGCCTCGTTCAGGATCACTGAGACACTCGCGCCTGATGTGGCGAGCATGCCCCCCGGGCACGATCGCGTGGAAGTGAGCTTGGGGCGGAGAGAAGACGGCCTCCAGACGAGCTGTCACGTCTCGCTACCGTAAGCTGAGCATTGTGGTGTTGGTGCGCTCGGGTTCCTTGCCACGATCCATTCCATGATAATGAGGTTGGCGCCTGGCTTCGCACAGCCTCTCGGTGGTGTCCGCCAGACTGTCACGCCGCGCTGCAAGGAGAGGACTGAGAAGATGACATCACCTGACATGATCGCCGAACTCGAACGCCGCATCGCCGAGCAGGAGCGGGTGATTGCCGATCTGAACGAGATGGTGGTCGCGCAGTGGCGCAAGATCGATGGGCTGGAGCGCCGCCTCGGCGAATTGCGCGAGGAATTCGACGCCGCGAGCCGCCTGCGCAGCGACGGGCCGGAGCCGCCCCCGCCGCATTACTGAGGGCTTGCATATCG
>JADCDC010000158.1 GCA_020252385.1 Aestuariivirga sp. | reverse complement strand
CCGACTCGCGGACAGACCCCCTCACCCTTCCCTCTCCCCCGGTTCCGGGGGAGAGGAATCACTTCGTTACCGCCCCTTCCACTGCGGCTTGCGCTTCTCGGCAAACGCGCGCGCACCCTCGAGCTGGTCCTCGCTCGAATAGAGCACGTCCACCGTCTTGAGCCTGCGCTTGGTCACCATGTCGAAAGCCTGCTGCACGGGAAGATGCGCCGTCTCCCGCGTGACCTCCTTGATCGCGGCGAAGACGAGCGGCGGGCCGTCGGCCAGCTGGTCCGCCACCTCGCGCGCACGCACCATCAGTTGCTCCGCCGGCACCACCTCGTTGATCAGGCCCCAGTGCTTTGCCTCCGCCGTGTCGATGCGCCGCCCGGTGAACAGCATTTCCATCGCCACGTGATAGGGGATGCGCCGCGGCAGCTTGATCGAGGCCGCGTCCGCCACCGTGCCGGAATTGATCTCCGGCAGCGCGAAGGTCGCGTGCTCCGCGGCGATGATGATGTCACACGAGATCATGATCTCGAATCCGCCGCCGAAGGCCAGGCCATTCACCGCGCAGATCACCGGCTTGTTGAGGCCGGGGAGTTCCTGCAAGCCCCCGAAGCCGCCAACACCATAATCCGAATCCGGCGCTTCGCCCTCGGCCGCGGCCTTCAAGTCCCAGCCGGGGCAGAAGAATTTTTCGCCCGTACCGGTCAGGATGGCCACGCGCAGCTCCGGATCGTCGCGAAACCCTGCGAACACGTCGCCCATGATGCGGCTCGTCGCGGCGTCGATGGCATTGGCCTTGCCGCGCTCGATCCGCACCTCCAGCACCTTGCCGCGCTTCGTCACATGAATCGGGCCGGTGGTCGTTTCCTTCACGCTCATGGTGTCCTCATCTTGATCAGCGCATCGACGGCGACGGCGCCATCCTTGCGAACGAGCAGGGGGTTGACGTCGAGTTCCTCGATGAAGCCGCGATGGGCCGCGGCGAAACGGGCGACCGCCTCGACGGCGGCGATCACGGCTTCGGCGTCGCCCGACTTGCCGCGGAAGCCCTCGACCAGCCTCCACACCTTGAGCGATTGCAGCGCGCGTTCGATCTCGGTCCGTGTCGTGGGCAGGATCAGCGTCGCCGTGTCCTTCAGGAGCTCGGTCAGGATGCCGCCCGCACCCACCACCAGCGCGGTGCCGAATTGCGGATCCGACGTGAGGCCGATGATGAGTTCCGCCACCGCCCCCGTCACCATGCGCTCGACCAGCACGTCGGGCGCCAATTCGGAAAGGCGCCGTGCGGCCTCCTCGACCTCGGCGGGCGTCCTGAGGTTCAGCGCCACGCCGCCCGCTTCCGTCTTGTGCGCGATGGCTGCGGAGGAGACCTTGAGCGTCACCGGGTAGCCGAGCCTCTCCGCCGCCGCCACCGCGTCGCCTGCGGCGCAGACGATGCCTTCGGGCACGGTGAGCCCATGCGCCTTCAGCATCTCCTTGGCGGCATGCTCGCTGAACACATGCGCCTCGCTGCCCATGGTGATGGGCGCCAGCATCTCCGGCAGCTCCTCCGCGCGGGCCCAGTTGCAGCCGATCGCTGCCGCGGCCTCGAAGGCCGTCAGCGCATCGTCGAGCCCCATCATCGGGGCAACACCCGAGGCCGAGAGTTCGTCCGCCAGCGCCAGCGGCATGCCTTCCGACAGGGTTGCGACGACGGCGGCGCGCGCCCCCGTCGCCTGCGAGGCTGCCGCCATGGCGCGCGCCGTCATGGCCCAGCTGTCCGGCTTCATCTTCGGATGCGTGGGCGTATCGAGGATCACCATCCCCACGTCGAAGCCGCCCTTCAGCACCTCCGTGAAGGTGGCGGTGAGCTTCTCCGGCTGCGCCCAGATGAAGGTGTGGTAGTCGAGCGGGTTGTCGATCGCCACATACTCGTTCAGCGTCGCGGCGACGCGCGGCCGTGTCTTGGCATCGAACGGCGGGAAGGAAACCTTGCGGTCGAGCGCCATGTCGGCGACGAGCGCGGCCTCGCCGCCCGAGCAGGACAGCGAGACGAGGCGCGAATCCGCGATGGGTCCGCCATTGTGCAGGAACTTCAGCGTCTCGGCGAAGGCGGAGACGGACTTCATCCGCGCGATGCCGTAGCGCTCGAACAGCGCGTCATAGAGCGTGTCCGCCCCCGCGAGAGACGACGTGTGGCTCATCGCCACCCTGGCCCCCTGTTCGGAGCGGCCGGTCTTCAGCACCACGATGGGCACCTTGCGCTGTCGCGCGATCGCCGCCGCGCGCGCGAAGGCCGGAACATCGGGCAGCCCCTCCACATGAAGGCCGATCGCCGAGATGCGCGGGTCGGCGGAAAGCGCATCCACCATGTCATGCATGCCGACGTCCACCTGGTTGCCGATCGAGAACACGGCCGCCACCGGAAGCCCGCGCATCATCATGGTGAAGTTGCAGGCGATGTTGCCGGACTGGGTGATGAGCGCCACACCGCGCGGCACGGGCGTGAGCCCCGTCTCGTCCGGCCAGAGTGCCGCTCGCGACAGCGTGTTGACGAAGCCATAGCAGTTGGGCCCCATCAGCGGCATGCCATTCGCGGCCGCGAGCAGCTTGCGCTGGAGCTCCGTGTTGCCGGTCTCCGCGAAGCCTGCGGCATAGATCACCGCCCCGCCGCAGCCCCTGGCGCTCAGGATGCGGACCACCCCGATGGTTGGCTCGTTCTTCACCGCGATGAACGCCGCATCGACGGGTTCGGGAATCTCCTCCGCCGACCTGAGCGTGGGAACCCCCGCCAGCTCCTCGCGCTTCGGGTGGACGGCGTAGATCCTGCCAGTGAAGCCAAGCTCCAGCGTGCGGCGGATCGCGATGGCGCATTCATTGCCGCCGATGAAGGCGATGGAGGAGGGATTGAGGAGGCGGGTGAGCTCCCTCATCGTCCTCTCCTGCGCAGCGGGAGAGGAGGGGGCCCCAACGCAGTTGGGGTAGGTGAGGGGATGCGAAGGTGCGGCGCGTGCGGCCCCTCACCCGGCGCTTCGCGCCGCCCTCTCCCGCAGGGCGGGAGAGGGTAAGTTGGCTGAAAGTCCATCATCCCCCCAGCGGCCTCAACAGCGCACGCGAAATGATATGCCGCTGGATCTCGCTCGTTCCCTCCCAGATGCGCTCCACCCGCGCATCGCGCCAGATGCGTTCCAGCGGCAGGTCCGACATCAGCCCCATGCCGCCGTGGATCTGGATAGCCTCGTCCGCCACGAAGGCCAGCATCTCGGTGGCCTTGAGCTTGGCCATGGCCATGTCCATGTCGGTCACCGTCTTCTGGTCGAACTTCCAGGCAGCCTCCAGCGTCAGCAGCTCCGCCGCCTTCAGTTCCATCGCCATGTCGGCCAGCTTGAAGCTGACGCCCTGGAACTTGCCGATCTGCTGGCCGAACTGCTGGCGGTCCACCGCCCATTGCTTGGCATGTTCCAGCGCCCGCTCGGCCCGCCCGATGCAGGTCGCGGCCACCTGCAGCCGCGTGGCGCCGAGCCAGTCATTCGCCACCTCGAAGCCTTTATGCACCTCGCCCAGCACCTGGGACTTGTGCACCCGGCAATCCGAGAATTCGAGGATCGAGTTGTTGTAGCCGCGGTGCGAGACGTTCTTGTATCCGGGCCTCACGGTGAAGCCCGGCGTTCCCATGTCGATGAGAAACGCCGTGATCAGCTTCTTCTTGCCGCGCGGCGTCTCCTCCTCGCCCGTCGCGGCAAACAGGATGACGAAGCTCGCCTCATCCGCATGGCTGATGAAATGCTTGGTGCCGTTGATGACGAACCAGTCGCCATCCTGCTTCGCGAAGGTCTTCATGCCGCGCACGTCGGAGCCAACGCCGGGCTCCGTCATCGCGAGGCAGTCGGATTTCTCGCCGCGCACGGCGGGGAAAAGATACTTCTCCCGCTGCTCGCCCGCGCAGGCCATCAGGATGTTGGAGGGGCGCGCCACGCAGGTCCAGTGCAGCGCATAGTTGGCGCGGCCCAGTTCCTTCTCGTAGAGCACCCAGGTCAGCGTATCGAGGCCGGCACCCCCCACCTCGGCGGGCATGTTCGCCGCATAGAGCCCCGCCTCGATCGCCTTGGCCTTGATCCGGTCGCGCAGCTCGTGGCGAAGGACACCCGTCTCCTCAACCTCCGCCTCATAGGGGTAAAGCTCCTTCTCGACGAAGTCGCGCGTCGTCTTGACGATCATCTGCTGTTCTTCGGAGAGATTGAAATCCATGTCGGGCGCTCACTTGATGTGGAAGGTCTCGACATGGCCGTCGATGGCGATGTCCTGGCCGTTGATCATGAAGGCGGCGGGCGAGGCCAGATAGACGGCGAGTGCCGCCACCTCATCCGCCTCGGTGAGGCGCTCGAGCGACTGGTTGGCGACGATCTCCTTTGCCACCACGTCGAAGGGAACGCCCCGCACATCCGCCTCGCCCTGGATGACGCGGTTGATGCGATCACCCTTGACGGAGCCGGGGCAGATCGCATTGCAGCGCACATTGTAGCGGCCAAGCTCGATGGCCAGCGACTTGGTGAGGCCGATCACCCCCCATTTCGCCGCCGCATAGGGTGTCCTGTTGCCGAAGCCGTGCTGCCCGGCGTTCGACGACATGTTGATGATGATGCCGGACTTCTGCGCCTTCATCACCGGTGCGGCCCGCCTGGCGCACAGGAAGAACGAGTCGAGGCAGACCGAGAGGCATTCGCGCCATTCCTCCAGCTCCACATCCTCGACGGGGGCGGTCGGGCCCTTGATGCCGGCGTTGTTCACAAGCACGTCGAGGCCACCCAGGTCATCGAGCGCGTCATCGAACCAGGCGTCGATCTCGCCCTCGTTCATGACGTTCACCTTGCTCGCCGCGATATCGGGGAACTCGCGGCGGAACTGCTCCAGCGCCTCCTCGTTCACGTCGCAGATGTGGACCCTTGCGCCCTCGGCCGCGAAGGCCCGCGCAATGGACTTGCCGATCCCGTCCGCCGCGGCGGTGATCATCACGCGTTGCTGTGCCATCAATTCCTCCCGAGTTCGCGGTCAAGCACCAGTCCAGCGCCGATCTGGTGCTTCTGGAACACCTTCATCATGTCGACCAGCACGGCGTTGCGCTTGGCCTCGATCTCGGCGACCGTCCGGCCTCCAGCCTGCGCCTCGCAGCCCTCGACGAGGCGCTTCTCCAGCTTCTCGTTCCACTTGGGGAACTTGAGGTCGGTCCAGTCCAGTTCCAGCGTCGGGTCGAACTGCTTGATGAAGTCGCGCATGCCGCCAGGCCCGCCCGCCAGGTGATAGGTGAGGAAGGAGCCCATGAAGGCCCAGCGCATGCCCGCCGAATAGACGATCGAGTCGTCGATGTCGCCGGTCGTGCCGATGTCCTTGTTGAGGATGTGCAGCGCCTCGCGCCACAGCGCCTCCTGCAGGCGGTCACAGATATAGCCCATGATCTCCTTCTTGAGGCGGAGAACATGCATGCCGATCTGCTCGAAATAGGCTGCGGCCCGGTCCATCGCCTCCGCGGAGGTCTTCTCGCCCGGCACCAGCTCGACGAGCGGCAGGAGATAGACCGGGTTGAAGGGATGGCCGATCACCACGCGCTCCGGATGCCGGCACTCGCTTTGCAAATTGGTCGGCAGGAAGCCCGAGGAGGAGGAAGCGATCACCACATGCGGAGCCGCCACCGCATCGATCTCCCGGAACAGCCTGATCTTCAGGTCCTCGCGCTCGGGTGCGGCCTCATGGATGAAGTGGGCCTTCGAGGCCATCTCCCCGAGGTCGGTCGTGAAGCTCAGCCTTCCTTCCTTCTTCGGCTTGCCGAGAAGGGCTTCGAGCGAGGGCCACGCCGTGGCGATCTGCGCCTTTAGCTTGGACTCCGCCGCCGGCGAGACGTCATAGGCTACGACATCGAAGCCCCGGAACAAGAGCCGCGCCGCCCATCCCGCCCCGATGAGCCCGGTGCCGGCAATGCCGACGGTGGTGATGTTGGTCATGGGTATCTCCCTAGATTTTATTCCTCGCCCCCACGCATGTGGGGGAGAGGGCAGGGTGAGGGGGTGGTTCAGCACGCACTGTCTTGAAAGCCTGCGCGCGGACAGACCCCCTCACCCTGGCCTCTCCCCCGGTTCCGGGGGAGAGGAATGTTTCTACGTTCTCGCCTTCAGCTTCAAAATCTCCCGTCCCT
>JADCDC010000157.1 GCA_020252385.1 Aestuariivirga sp. | reverse complement strand
GCGCCAGTCGGGTCAGGACCCGCGCAAGTGGGTGTCGCTCGAACCTGCCAGCCAGTCCGACGTCAACGGCACCGCCAGCAAGTAAGAGTGCGAGGACAGATCATGCTGACCCTTCCCTTCCGCCTCGCCGCCTCGCTGTTCATCGCGCTGTTCTTCGCCAGCAGCCTGTTCCGGCGCGCGGTCGCCGGGGTGGCGGTCTCGGCGGCGATCGTCGCCACCCAGCATGAGCAGGTCTTCAACGCCTTCGCCGCCAGCGATGGCGGAACGCTCCAGGCGCTGATGCTGCTGCTCGCCGGCTGAGGGCTCCCTATTACAAGTCCTTCATTTTCCTTCTGACGCCGATTGGAATATCTGGCTCTCTTGATTGGGGCAGCGCTCTGGAAGCCGCCCCTCGGGGAGCGTGATGGACTTTCGACAGATCTTTCCGTGGCCGGGAGGCTCGGCGTGCCGCTGACCTATGAGGGGCGGATGGCCGTGCTCGCCACCCGCCACGGCAAGGCGCAGGCGCTGGCGGAGCCGCTGGCGCGGCTCACCGGGTTATCGCTGCATGTGCCGGAGGATCTCGACACCGACAGCCTCGGCACCTTCACGGGCGAGGTGGCGCGGCCCGCCCCGATGCGGGAGACGGCACGGCTCAAGGCGCGGCTCGGCATCGAGGCTTCGGGCCTTGGCGCGGCGCTGGCGAGCGAGGGAAGCTTCGGCCCCCATCCGGTTCTGCCGTTTGCCGCCGCAGCGCATGAGATGCTCTTGTTCCTCGACGAGGAGCAGGGGATCGAGATCGTGGAGGCGCGGCTTTCCCAGGAGACGAATTTCGCCGCCCTCGATCTCGATGACGGATCGCCCGATCTCGACGCCTTCCTGGCGCGCGCCGGCTTTCCGGCGCATGGCCTTGTGCTGCGGGCGGGCGGGCGGATCGTCAAGGGCATCCGTGACCGCGAAACACTCGATCGCGCCATCAAGCAGGCAGGCGATGGCCCCCTCCGCCTCGAGACCGACATGCGCGCCCACATGAACCCCACCCGCATGGGCGAGATCGCCAGGCTCGGCGAAGCGCTGGCCTTGCGCCTTGCGACGCCCTGCCCGGCCTGTGGCGCACCCGGCTTCGGCGTGATCCGCAGCGAGACCGGGCTTGCCTGCGAGGACTGCGGTGCGCCGACGACCCTCACCCGCGCCCTCGTCCTCGGCTGCGCGCGCTGTGCTTATGAAGAAACCCGGCCCCGGCCCGATGGCCGCGCGGCCGCAACCCCCGCCGAATGCCCGGAGTGCAATCCATGACCCTTTCCCATCTCGACCGTCTCGAGGCCGAGGCCATCCACATCATCCGCGAGACGGCGGCACAATTCAGGAAGCCCGCGCTGCTCTATTCGATCGGCAAGGATTCGACCACACTGCTCCATCTCTGCGCCAAGGCCTTCTACCCGGGAAAGCCGCCCTTCCCGCTGCTCCACATCGACTCGACCTGGGAGTTTCGCGACGCCATCGTCTTCCGCGACTGGGTGGTGAAGCATTATGGCGTGGACCTCGTCGTCTACCGCAACGAGGACGGGGTGAAGAAGAACATCAACCCCTTCGACCATGGCTCGAGCCTCTATACCGAGATCATGCGCACCGTGCCCCTGAAGCAGTCGATCATCGACCTGGGCTTCGACGCGGCGATGGGCGGGGCACGGCGCGACGAGGAGAAGTCGCGCGCCAAGGAGCGCGTCTTCTCGGTGCGCGACCAGAACCATGGCTGGAACCCCAAGAACCAGCGCCCCGAACTCTGGGACAATTACAACGGCCGCCTGGGGCCGGGGCAGACCATGCGCGTCTTCCCGATCTCGAACTGGACCGAGCTTGACGTGTGGCTCTACATCCTGCGCGAGGAGATCCCGCTGCCGCCTGTCTACTTCGCCGCCGAGCGCCCGGTGGTGCGCCGCGACGGGCAGATCATCCTCGTCGACGATGAGCGCATGCGCCTCAACCCCGGCGAGGAGCCCGAGCTTCTTCCCGTGCGCTTCCGCACCTGCGGCTGCTATCCGCTGACGGGCGGCATGGTGTCGGAGGCGAAGACGGTGAAGGATGTGATCGTCGAGACCATGCAGGCCACGGGTTCCGAGCGCCAGGGCCGCATGATCGACAAGGACGGCGCCTCCGCCATGGAAGACAAGAAGCGGCAGGGCTATTTCTGATCCTTCCCTGCATGCGACCCTTGGTAGCGGTGACAGCCATGGAGGCCGCCGCTTAAGTCGCGCCATGCACGGGGGTGTTCTTTCGGTGTTGAGGCAGGGCCGCGGCTGGATCGTCCATGCCGTGGTGCTGGCGCTTGTGCTTCCCGTGCTCGCCGGGCTACTTCCGGCGCCTGCCCTGTCGGCAACGGCTGCACTGGAGCGCGACCTTGCCGTCGCGCTCTGCGCCACGGCGAACGGCGAACAGCCTGACGGCCAGCAGCAGCATCCGGCACAGCATGATGCCTGCATCCTGTGCACGCTTGGCGCCACGCTCAACGGGCCCTCTCCGGGTGATGCCGCGGTGGTGGCCATCGTGCGCACCACCGGCGCGGTTCTTCACCCGCCGCAGGCCTCGGCGCGCCTTCAGCCATCGCATTTCCTAACCGGAAGTCCGCCGCGCGGCCCACCGGCCTTCCCCTCGGTCTGATTGCCTGAACCGGCTTGCGTCCCTCGCGGGCGCGCCGAAACGCATCTCGATCAAGGGACTTTACCCACCATGTCGACCATTACAGCGGCGCAGCCCGAGGCTGCCGCCAGTTCACGCCTCTACCGCGCCGTCTGGCGCTGGCATTTCTATGCCGGACTCTATGTCATCCCCTTCCTGATGATGCTGGCCGTGACCGGCTTCTTCATGATGCTGTTCACGACCTATCTGCCGGAACATGGCGACCGCCTGCATGTCGTGGCGCAGTCAGCGCCACTGCCAGCGGCACAGCTGGCCGAAGCGGCCCGCGCCACGCTGGGGGCGCAAGCGATCGTGACCGACATCCGCACCCCCTATGACGCCACCACGCCCATGATGGTGACGGTGGCGGCGGGCGAGGTGAACCATGTGCTCGCCGTCAATCCCTACACCGCCGAGATCCTGCGCGCGATGCCGCAGGAGGCGACCTGGAACCTGTTCTTCGAGAGGATCCATGGCACGCTGCTGCTTGGCACCACGGGAGACTGGCTGATCGAGATCGCGGCAAGCCTCGGCATCATCCTCGCTGTCACCGGGCTTTACCTGTGGTGGCCGCGCGGCCGCGGCTTCGCGGCGGCCTTCGTCCCGGCCCTCGGTGCACGCGGACGCAGCCTGTGGAAGTCGCTCCATGAAACGGCGGGAGTTTGGGTGTCCGTCATCCTGGTCTTCTTCTTCGTCACCGGTCTGGCCTGGGCCTCGGTGTGGGGCGAGCGCATGATGCAGGCGTGGAGTACCTTCCCGGCGGAGAAATGGGATAATGTTCCGCTCTCCGACAAGACCCATCTCTCGCTCAACGGCACGGGCGAAAAGCAGGTGCCCTGGGGCCTCGAGCAGACCCCGCTCCCGGCCTCTGGCTCGGCGGCGGGCGTTGCCGTCCTGCCCAGCGGCACGGAACTCGGGCTCACCAGCATGGTGGAGCTCGGCCGCAAGCTCGGCATCGAGGGCCGCATGCGCATCACCGTCCCCCAGGACGAGACAGGCGTGTGGACCATCTCGCAGAACAGAATGAGCTATGACGGCGCCAGTCCGACGCTGGACCGCACCGTGCATGTCGACCAGTTCACCGGCAGGGTGCTGGCCGATGTGCGCTATGCCGACTATGGGCTCGCCGCCAAGGCCATGGCTGTCGGCATCGCGCTGCATGAAGGCCAGCTGGGCTTGTGGAATTTCGCGCTCAATGCCCTGTTCTGCCTCGCCTGCGTCTTCCTCTGCGTGTCGGGCGTCGTCATGTGGTGGAAGCGGCGGCCAGTGGGGCGGCTTGGTTCGCCCCGCTACCCGCGCGACTACCGCGTGCCGGCAGGCGTGCTGGGCCTTGGCGCAGCACTCGCCATCGCCTTCCCGATGGGCGGACTGGCCATCGCCCTCTTCGCCATCGTCGACGTCCTTCTGCCGCAGCGGCTGAAGCAGGCCGGCGCACAGTAACCTAACCCCGAGACAAGGAGACCAACATGAAATATCTCAAGGAAATCACTTTCGCTCTGATCCTGACGGTTGCTGCCGTCCTGACCACGCCCTGGGCCAAGGCCCATGACACGGAGATCAAGCTCGGCGATCTGGTGATCACCGGCGCATGGTCGCGCCAGTCGCCCATGGCGGCGGACGTCTCGGCAGGATTCCTCAAGATCCAGAACGCCGGCCAGCAGGACGACAGGTTGATCAAGGCCGAAACGACGATCAGCGCCATGACGCAGCTTCACGACATGAAGATGGAGGGCGACGTTATGAAGATGGCGGAGCTCCAGGGCGGCATTCCCATTCCCGCGGGAGGCACTGTCGAGCTGAAGCCAAAGTCCCTGCATCTCATGTTCATGGGACTTTCCAAGCCCCCGGTCGAAGGCGAGCGTTTCACCGCAACGCTGACCTTCGAGAAGGCGGGAGCCGTGGAGGTGAGCTTCGAGGTCAAGGCCGCTGACGCCCAGATGCACTGACGATCAATGCGGGAGGCTGGCCCTTGCGCCAGCCTCCCGAAGCCGTTCACTGCGGAAGGAATTCCCACAATGAAGACACTTCGCATCGTGGCCTGGGCGCTGGTCGTGGCGCTGCTGCTCGCCTCCGGCGCCGCCTATCTGGGCCTTGGGCCGCTGCGGGAGAGGGCTGCCTCCATCGCCGACATCGGCGGCCCCTTCACGCTCGCGGCGGCACGCGGGGGTGTGGTCGATTCGGCGAGCCTCCACGGCAAGCCCTACGCCATCTTCTTCGGCTTCACCCATTGTCCCGAAGTGTGCCCGACGACACTCTACGAGATGAGCGCGCTGCTCGAGAAACTGGGCGATGACGCCAGGGACTTCCGCGTGTTCTTCGTTACCGTGGACCCGGAACGCGACACGGCGGAGATCATGAAGGACTACATCGCCAGTTTCGACCCGCGGATCGAGGCGCTCATCCCGACGCCCGAACAGCTG
>JADCDC010000156.1 GCA_020252385.1 Aestuariivirga sp. | reverse complement strand
TCGACCGGCGCGCTCGAGCTGAAGCAGGTGCCGGCCCATCTCGCCGTCATCGGCGCGGGCGTCATCGGCCTCGAGCTCGGCTCCGTCTATGCGCGGCTGGGCTCCAAGGTGACGGTGATCGAATATCTCGACCGCATCCTTCCCGGCATGGACCTCGAGGTCGCCAAGAATTTCCAGCGCATCCTGCAGAAGCAGGGCTTCACCTTCAGGCTCTCTTCCAAGGTCACCGCTGCGGCGAAGGCGAAGGACAAGGTGACGCTCACCGTCGAACCCGCCGCAGGCGGTGCGGCTGAATCGCTTGATGCCGACGTGGTCCTCGTCGCCGTGGGCCGTATTCCGTATACGGAGGGACTTGGCCTTGAAGCTGCGGGCGTCAAGCTCGACAATCGCGGCCGCATCGAGGTCGATCATCACTACGCGACGAATGTCGCGGGCATCTACGCCATCGGCGATGTCATCAAGGGCCCCATGCTCGCCCACAAGGCGGAGGATGAGGGCATCGCCATGGCCGAGATCCTCGCAGGCCAGGCGGGCCACGTGAACTACGGCGTCATCCCCGGCGTCGTTTACACCGCGCCTGAGGTTGCCGCCGTCGGCCAGACCGAGGAGGAGCTCAAGGCGGCGAACGTCGATTACAAGGCCGGCAAGTTCCTGTTCCTCGCCAATGGCCGCGCCAAGGCGAACCAGACCACCGACGGCTTCGTGAAGGTGCTGGCGGATGCGAAGACCGACCGCGTGCTGGGTGTGCACATCGTGGGGCCCATGGCCGGCGAACTGATCCACGAGGCCGCGGTGCTGATGGAATTCGGCGGCTCGGCGGAAGACCTCGCCCGCACCTGCCACGCGCACCCCACGCTTTCCGAAGCCGTGAAGGAAGCCGCCCTCGCAGTGGCGGGCCGGGCGATACATTCGTAAGGCCAATACCCAAACACTCGTCATGCCACGGCTTGACCGTGGCATCCTCTTTGCGGTGGCGAAGAAGATTGCCCGCTCGGGGGCGGGCAATGACGAACTCAGGCGGCGGGGTTGACACCCCTAAAGTCCCGTCGTCGGCCGTGGATTGCTCCCGTCGAAGAACCGCGAATAGCGGAAGGGCGATGCATCCACGCACGCCGTCTCCCCCGTCACGATCTCGGCCATCAGCTTGCCCGCTCCCGGCCCCAGGCCAAACCCGTGGCCGGAGAATCCCGTACACAGATGGAAGCCCGGCAGCGCATCGACCTTTGAGATCACCGGCACCGCATCCGGCACAGCATCGATGCAGCCCGCCCAGCGCTCCGCCACCTTCATCGGCCGGAAGGCGGGGTAGTAGTCCTTGAGATGCGTCTCCGCTTCGTCGAGGATGTCGTGCACCGGTTCAGGGTCGAGGACGCGCACCTCCTCGAAGGGCGAGACCTCGTCCAGCGCCCAGCGCCGCTTGAGGCGTGCCTCGTCGAGAAAGCGCTTGCCGAGGCGCAGCCTGATGCCGGACCAGTCGAGCCGCAGCGCCGGCAGGAAATCGGCGAAGAGCCGGAAGCTGTCGGGCACGATGTCAGCCACCGAATAGTGATTGTGGGTGACGGTGAAGCCCCCGTCCATGCGCTTCCGGAAGGCGAAATGCCCGCCGGAGCCGCTGCGCGTGAGGCCGGTGTCGATGGGCTCGGTGCGCATCACCGAATTGACCACGGTAAGCTGCGGCAGCGCGATGCCGAGATTGCCGCAGAAGCGGCGCGACCAGGCGCCGCCCGCCAGCACCACCGTGTCGCAGGCGATCGATCCGCGCTCCGTCACCACCGCGGAGACGCGCCCAGTCTTGGTCTCGAGCCCGCGCACGGCGCACTGGGTGAACACCTTGCCACCCATCCTGCGCAGCGCCTCCGCCATCAGCGGAACCGCGACGAAGGGCTCGGCGCGCGCATCGTCGGGCGTGTAGAGGGCGCCCTTCCACGGCCTGGTGCAGCCGGGCTGCAGCGCATTGGCCTCCTCGGCCCCGATCATGCGCGAAGAGAGGCCGAAGGGTTTCGCGTTCTTCTCATACCAGCTGGCCCGCGTGGCGAGCTGTTCCTCGCTTTCGCACAGATAGAGGATGCCGCAGCGGGTGAAGCCCGTCTCACCCCCGACGCGGGCATTCATCCTGTCCCACAGCGCGAGCGAGATCTTGATCAAGGGGATCTCGCGCGGGTCGCGGCCCATCTGGCGGCACCAGCCCCAGTTCCGGCTCGACTGCTCGGCGGCGATCTCGCCCTTCTCGAGCAGCACGACGTCGATGCCGCGTTCGGCGAGTTCGAGCGCTGTCGAGACTCCGGCGACACCTCCGCCGATGACGCAGACAGCGGCCTGTTTGGGAAGTTGCTGATCGGGCTGGACGTGCTTGATGACGGGCATGAATCCGTTTTTAGCCCGCGTGCCTCGGTCGTTCCACCCTCAGGCGCGCGGATGGGCCTTGCGATATTGTGCGAGGAGATGCGCCCGGTTCACTTCCGTATAGACCTGCGTGGTCGACAGGCTGGCGTGGCCCAGCAATTCCTGGATCACGCGGAGGTCCGCGCCATTGGCGAGGAGATGCGAGGCGAAGGAATGGCGCAGCGCATGGGGCGTTGCCGTGTCGGGCAATCCCAGCGCACCCCGGAGGCGCTCAATCAGCAGCTGGATGTTGCGGGCATTGAGCGGCCCGCCCTTCACGCCGCGGAACATCGGCTCCCGGGGCGCGGGCGAAAAGGGGCAGAGGTCGAGATAGCGCGCCACCGCCTCGCGCGCCGCAGGGAGCAGCGGCACGATGCGCGTCTTGCCGCCCTTGCCCATCACCGTCAGCACCGGCGAATCGACCTGTGCCCTGGTCAGCGACAGCGCCTCGGAGATGCGAAGCCCCGAGGCATAGAGCAGGGTCAGCACCGCCTCGTCGCGCGCCAGGATCCAGCCCGGGGTTTCCTCCGCCGCCAGAAGATCGGCCTTCACCAGGCGCTGGGCCTTCTCGGGCGGCAGGGGCTTCGGCACCGCATGCGGCAGCTTCGGCGCGCGGATGGTGGAGAGTGCGGCGTTGCGGAACAGCCCGCGCCGTTCGGCGAAGCGGTAGAAGGAACGGATGCTGGAGAGCTGCCGCGCCAGGGTGCGGCTCTCCGCCCCCTCCGTCCGCCGCCGCGCGAGGAAGGCGCGGAAATCGGAGGCGGCAAGTTCCGCCAGCGCGGCGTTCGAGGGGCTCTCGCCCAGATGATCGGCCATGAACCGCGCGAACTGGCCCAGGTCCCGCGCATAGGCCTCGAGCGTCTTCGCCGCCATGCGCCGCTCGGTCCTGAGAGTCCTGAGCCAGCCCTGCGCGGCAAGCGCAGCATCGGGTGCCAGCGTGATGGCGAAATCGGTCATGAGCCGGAGCTTAGGCGGGAGAGGGCTAACGTCCGGCTAATGATGTCCCCTCCAGCAAGGGCACCTGCGGGCTCGCCTCGCGCGGCAGATGACCGGTGAGCCGCGGGTCCGGGTGCACCTCCACCATCACCTGGTAGGGCCGGAAGCCCGAGCGCCGGTAGAAGCTGAGCGCATTGGGGTGGTCGAAGGTGCAGGTGTGCACCCACATCCGCGTGATGGGCTGACCCCAGGCCCGCTCCAGTGCGGCATTCATCAAAAAGCGCCCCGCACCCGAGCCCACCTCGGAGGGCACCAGTCCGAAGAACGACAATTCGCACTGACCCGCCTCGCGAAAATCGAGCTCGAGGAGTCCGATGTCGCGGCCCTGCTTCACCAGCGCGTGGCTGTGAACCTTTGGATCGCCAATGATGCCAGCGAGCGTCTCCTCCGCCATCACGAGGCGGGAGAACCACATGATGTCCTGCCCGATCGCCCGGAACAGCGCGCGGAAGCGCTGTGTGTCGGCAGCACCCAGCCTTTCGAGCGACAGACCGGCAACCTCCGGCACCGGGCGGAGCGGCGGCTTCTCCGTCATCTCTAGGCAGGTCACAACATTGGCCAGGTGGCCGGGCGGCAGCGGGTGATACCCTGCGGGAAGCGGCGTCTCATGCATCATGGCGCGGGAGTATGGAGTGCCGCGCGCACGCCATCAACCCCGGGGCGCCGGTCTCAATCCTCATTCTTCCCCCCTTTTATTCCTCTCCCCCACGAAGGTGGGGGAGAGGGCAGGGTGAGGGGGTGGCGGCTGCGAGTCCGCAGGGTTGAGCACGTCTCACGCGGATGGACCCCCTCACCCCTCCCTCTCCCCCACATGCGTGGGGGCGAGGGGAAGAAGGGGAAGTCGTGGGGGAGTCGTGCAGAAGGAGTTTGTGAGACCCCCGTGGCAGGTAGCAGGACTCTCCTCCTACCTCCGCCGCAAGCGCCGCACATTGGCCTTCACCCGGCGCGCGGCAGGGGCGAGGGCGGCCTGCATCATGCGCTCGGCACTGCCCGCGCTGAACGGCGCCATCATCATGCGGACCATCTCGACCTGCATGGCGGCACACGCCTCGATCATCGCCATCTGCTTCTCGACGACCATGCGCGTCATCTCGGCCTGCGCGGAGGCGCTGGGGTTCAGGATGCCCCACCACAGCACCGGCATGCGCCGCATGACGACCTCGGCGGCGGCAAGGCCGGTGGCGGCCGGCGTGTGGCGCCGGCTCATCGCATGGTGGGGATCGAGAACTGCGCCCCTTCCTTGATGCCGGAGGGCCAGCGCGCCGTCACCGTCGTGGTCTGGGTGTAGGAGC
>JADCDC010000155.1 GCA_020252385.1 Aestuariivirga sp. | reverse complement strand
GCCGTGACGGCATGTCGGTTCCCGCGACCTCGATCATGGGCCTGATGATGCTGGGTGCCGCCATGGGCACCTCGATCTCGGTCGAGGCGCGCGGCCCCGAGGCGCAGCAGGCGCTCGACGCGCTGGCTGCTCTGGTGGCCAGCAAGTTCGACGAGGAGTAGCGCCCTGCACCAGTCTCACAGCGGCTTCTGCGAGAACAGCTGGTTCTGGATCACGGCCTCCGCAGGCATCAGCATCGGCGTGGCGGAGCCGCGGCATTTCTCTCCCGCATAATTCATGTAGCGGTCGGCGACCGGCTGGCCGATCCAGCCGAGCAGCATCGAGGGCATGCAGTAGAGCGGACGGCCGGAGATGTCCTCGGCGAAGCGACTTGCGTCCTTCACGTTGCTGGCGATCAGCAGCGGCACCTGGCGCAGCCGCGGATCGGTCTCGGACTTCATGCCGTTCTTCCACTGGTGCAGGCGAAGCCCCGGCAAATGGTCGCCGAACAGGACGATCACATAGGGCCTGCCCTTGCCGTCGAGCTCGCGCTTGAAGGCCACCAGCGACTGCGCCGCATTGTCGAGGCGCCTGCGGTAGTCCTGAACGCCGTTGTGGCCCTCCACGTCGGCCGGGTCCTTGGCATAGGGCCCGTGGGTTTCGACGGTGACGATGAATTGAAACTGCGGGCGCTCTCCCCCCACCGTCTTGAGCACGGATTGGTAGAGCCCGGCATCGGTCGGCCAGTCATTGGCCTGGATGACCAGCGTCATCTCCTCCATGCTGACGAAGCGGTCGAAGCCGAGTTTCGGATAGACCTGGTCGCGGAGCCAGAAGCGGCGGGTGAAATTGTGATAGGCGGTGGCAGCGTAGCCATGGCCGGCGAGAAGCCGCGGCAGGCTCACCGAGGCATCCGTAATGTATTGCACGTAATGCTGATAGGGGATGATGCCGGCCTGGAAGCTCTTCACCGGAATGCCCGTCAGCACCTCGAACTCGGCATTGGGTGTGGTGCCGCCATAGACGGGAGACACGGCCGAACTTTCGGCGAAGCCCGCCGCTGACAACTGGTCAAGCGGCGAGGCCTTGTCGTGAGGGTCGCGCCACCAGGCTTCGCCCAGGATCAGGTAGACGTCGGGGGCGGGACCTGAGGCGGCGGCAGCCGGGGCCGGCGCATCGAGCGCCTCCAGCGCGCGGGCGACCTCGGCCTCGGCATGGGTCTTGAGGCGGAGGCCCGCGGTCGAGAAGTAGAGATGCGTGGCGAAGCCGTTCATCCGCTCGCTCTCGGCCTGGCTGAAGGTGAGGTTCTCGACGCCGATCCACCAGGAATTGGCATGGATCCATTTCGCCACCGCCTCGATGCGGTAGGTGGCGAGGAGGGCAACGAAGACCAGCGCCACGGGAACGCTCCACCAGCGGAGCCTCAGGTTGCGCAGGAAGAAGTAGCCCGCCGGAATGACGGTGGCACCCAGCAGCCAGTGATGCCACTGCACATAGTTCAGGAGATGCATCGACTGGCCGGTGAGGAACAGGTCGCTCACCTGGAAGGGTTCGCCCGTGGCCTCCCGCTTGATCGCCGAGATCGTGCCGAAGAACAGGAGGCCCGCCGCCAGCATGATGCCGGCCGGGATGAGCCTCGCCGCCGAAACGAAGATGCCCAGCATCACCATCGGCACGACCATGCGCGAGAACCAGAAATGCCAGAGGTCGCGGCCCTGGAGATAGTCGGGCGTCCAGCGCCCGAGGAAGGCGTGAACCGCCAGCAGCACCACATAAACGAAAAGCAATTGAAGCACGGCGCGCGCGGCGCTCCGCACCCACCGCGGCAGGGCGGCAGCCTTCTCCGGAGGCTGAACGGCCTCCGCTTCCCAACTCGTCAAGTCCGGTCCTCCCCGGCGGGCGGCGGTTGAGCCCTGCCCGCAAACCGGCTCCTATGCCGCCGATGTCATGGCAAGATCAAGGCATCGGGCCATGAAAATGGCCGCCCCCGGGGGGAGCGGCCACGGACGTCTCAACCGTCAGGCTCTGTCAGATCGACTGCTCGATCCAGGCCTGAAGCTGGTTCTTCGGCGCAGCGCCCACCTTGGTGGCCGCCACCTGCCCGCCCTTGAACACCATGAGCGTCGGGATGCCCCGCACGCCGTAGCGCGACGGTGTCGAGGGGTTCTCGTCGATGTTGATCTTGACGATCTTGGCCTTGGGGCCGAGGCTCGCTGCGATTTCCTCGAGAGCCGGTCCGATCATCTTGCAGGGACCGCACCATTCGGCCCAGAAATCGACCACCACCGGCGTGTCGGACTGCAGCACGTCCTTCTCGAAGGAGGAGTCGGACACCTTGTGCGTGGACATGGGAACCTCTTGAAAGTTGTGGCGGGACTCGCCGTTACCGTGCGGCAAAGGTAGGGGCCCGCCACCGGAGGGTCAAGCCCGGGGCTGGCGCAGGGCGGCCATGCGGTCAAGGAGCGTGTCGGGGATTTCCATCAGCTTCGGGCCCTCTGTCCATAGCAGGCAGAAGCGCATGGGCTTGCCGGGCTCGGCAAGCCGCAGCGCATCCCGGTAGGCCGCAAGCTGCATCAGATAGGCGGGATTGCAGCTTTCCGGGCTCTCCGGCACCTCCCGGTCGGTCTTGTAATCGGCCACCAGGATGCCGCCGGGGGTGACGACGAGCCGGTCGAGGCGGCGGCGCTCCGGGCTGCCCCCTGGCCCCTCGACGATGAGCGAGGCCTCCGAATGGCCCTCGCCCGAGAGGATGTCCGCCAGCACCGGGTGCGCGATCAGCGCCACGAGCTCCGCGGCAAGCGCGGGGT
>JADCDC010000154.1 GCA_020252385.1 Aestuariivirga sp. | reverse complement strand
CCGCGCCTCACTGGCGCTCGCCGGATGGCGTCCGTAATCGGCGCACATGCCGGCCACGCGCTTCACCAGTTCGGCATTCGATGCCGCGAGCCGCGTTTCATCCCAGCGGATGTTGTCCTCAAGCCCGGTGCGGCAGTGGCCGCCGCGTTCGAGGCACCAGCGGTTCACCTCCAGCTGGTGGCGGCCGATCCCGGCGGCGACCCATGTGGCCTCCGGCGCCAGCCTTGTCACCTCGTCGACCATGAAGTCGAAAGCCTGGCGGACGGCCGGCATGGCATTCCTCACCCCCATCACGAACTGCACGTGGAGCGGCGTCCTGAGCAGCCCCTCATCGGCCAGCCGCAGCGCCTGATAGAGCATGGAGAGATCGAACACCTCGATCTCCGGTTTCACATCGTTCTCCAGCATCTTCTGCGCCAGCTCGCGGATCAGGTCCGGATGGTTCTCGTAGATGATCGAGGGGAAATTGCACGAGCCCGTGGAGAGCGAGGCCATGTCGCAGCCCAGGTGCAGCATGCCGCCGCGCTCCGATCCCTTGCCGGAGCGGCCTCCTGTCGAGAACTGCACGATCATGCCGGGGCAATGCCTGCGCAGGCCCGCCAGCAGCTCCGCGAAGCGCGCGGGGTCGGAGGTCGGCGTCTGGTCGTCCTTTCGCACATGGACATGCGCCAGCGCCGCACCCGCCTCGAAGGCCGCGTGAGTCGATTCGACCTGCTCGGCCACGCTGATGGGAACGGCGGGATTGTGCTCCTTGCGCGGCACGGAGCCGGTGATGGCGACGGTGATGATGCAGGGGCGGGTCATGGCCGTTTCTCTTAAGCCCCCGCGCCGCCAAGTTCCAGCCTCCGGAACTCCGCTCCGCCATCGCACGTTTGGGAGAGCGTCCCCGCGCGTCGTGCGGGCCCACGGCGCGTATCCAGCACAGCGGAAAGGGACCACCCATGCGGCCACTGCCGGCAGCGGTCTATCGCGAGCGGAGTCTCGGCCCGGCGCCCGGCCAGGGGCTGGTGAACGGCCTCATCATCTTCCTCGCGATCTGTACGATTCTCTACTTTGGCGCCGAGATCCTGATTCCCGTGGCGCTGGCGATCCTGCTCGCCATCCTGCTCGCACCCGCGGTTGCAGCACTGCAGCGGCTGCGGTTCCCCAAGGTGTTCGCCGTCATCATGACGGTGCTGATGGTGGGAATCGCCGTTGCCATCGCCGCGGGCCTGGTCGCCTCGACGCTGACGAACCTCGCCGCCGATCTTCCCGCCTACCAATCGAGCCTCCGGGAGAAGGCGCAGAACCTCAAGGCCATGACATCGGGCGGCGGCACGCTGGAGCGCGCGGCAGGCGTTCTCGAAAGCCTGCGCCGGGAACTCGAGCGGCCGGAGCAGCCCCAGGCCCAACCGCTGCCGCGGGTCGAGCCAGTGCCGGTCGAGATCATGGAGCCCTCCGGCACCTTCGGCTCGATCGCCGCCATCCTGGCGCTGCTCATCCATCCGCTCACCCAGTTCGGCATCGTCGTGCTGATGCTGACCTTCATCCTGATCTACCGCGAGGACCTGAGGAACCGGCTGATCCGTCTTGCGGGCACCGGCGACATTCACCGCACCACGACCGCGATCGACGAGGCGGGCAACCGGCTGAGCCGGCTCTTCGCCACGCAGTTCCTGCTCAACGCCACGACCGGCGCCTTCATCGGCGCCGCACTCTTCGTGCTTGGCGTGCCGGGGGCGCTGCTGTGGGGCATCCTCACCGCCGTCCTGCGCTTCGTGCCCTATGTCGGAACGCTGCTCGCCGCCATCTTTCCCATCATCATCGCTGCCGCGGTGGGCGATGGCTGGACGCTGGCGCTCCTGACTCTCGGCATCGTCCTGGTGACGGAGGCGCTGGTCGGCCATGTGCTCGAACCGCTGCTGTTCGGCAAGAGCACCGGTCTCTCGCCCGTCGCCATCGTGGCCGCCGCCGCGTTCTGGACGGCGCTCTGGGGGCCCGTGGGCCTCGTGCTGTCGACGCCCATCACCATCGTGCTGCTGGTCGTCGGGCGCCACATCGAGGCCCTGCAGTTCCTCGAGGTCCTGCTCGGCGCAAAGCAGGTGCTCACCCCCGACCATGCCTTCTACCAGCGCATGCTCGCCAATGATCCGCTGGAAGCCGCGGAACAGGCGGATGCCTATGCCGGGCGCGGCGAACTCGACAAGTATCTGGTGGAGGTGGCGATCCCCGGCCTGCTCCTTGCGCAGAACGACAAGGACAGGCAGGTCCTGGGACAGGACGGCGAGGTGGCGCTCGTCACCACCTATTCCGAACTCCTCGATGAGGCCTGGCCGCCGGGCCGGCCCGAGGCCGATGCCGCCTCTCCCGTCCTCATCGTATCCGGCCATGGCGCGCTCAACTTCGCCGCGGCACTCTCCGTCTCGGCCCTGCTGCGCCTCAAGCATGTGCCGCACCGGCTGCTGCCGGAGGACGCGGTGCTGCCCGGCAGGTTTCCCGAGGAGATGGCGGCTGATGCGCGCTTCCTGTGCCTGTGCTTTCTCAAGGCGCCCTCGCCCGCGAAGTTTGCCTATCTCGAGCGGCGCCTCGCCGCCCGCCTGCCGGGTGCCAAGATCATCGGCATTGCATGGAAGGATGGAGAGGGCACGGCGCAATTGATCAGGCCCGCGCACGCGCTGGACATGCTGCCTGCCGTCCAGCCTGAGCTTTCAACCGCAACACGCTGAATAAAAATGGACATTTTCGTGATTGCGGAACTGCTGGAAGAACCAGGCGTTGTTCTGGTGCAATTCAAATTCGAGGAGATTTTTCCGCCATGCGCATCTTGGCAGTCCTGACATTGACGGTATGCCAGTTCACGGCGTTTCCCTTCATGTCGATGGTCGCCGCCAACACGGCGCGGATCATGGAGGCGCGGAGCATGGAGGAGAGCCGAGAGGTGCGTCACATCGCGCTGCAGCAGAACGTCACCACCATCTACAAGACCAATCAGCTGTGATGGCTCAATGCTGCGGCCTTCATCTCGATGCGAAAGAGGCCCGGCAAACGCCGGGCCTTCTGCCGTTCCGGAGCATGCACTGGCGTCCCGTCAGGTGCCCGTCTTGCTCATCAGCGCCGCCTTCACTTCCGGTTCCGGACCGAATTCGGAGGCCGCGCTCAGGTGAAGCAGTTCGGCGAGCCTGGCGCGCGCACGGTTGACGCGGCTCTTGATGGTGCCCACGGCCACGCCGCAGATCACCGCCGCCTCCTCGTAGGACATGTCGCTGGCACTCACCAGCAGCAGCGCCTCGCGCTGGTCCACCGGCAGGCGGCCCAGCGCCATTTGCATGTCGGTCAGGTCCATGTGGCTGTCCTGCTCGGGGTGGACGCCGACATTGGCGGCGATGATGCCGTCTGCATCCTCGACCTCGCGCTTGCGCTTGCGGAACACGGTGTAGAACTCGTTGCGCAGGATGGTGAACAGCCAGGCCTTGAGCTTGGTGCCCGGCTCGAAGCTTTCCCGGTTCGCCCAGGCCTTCAGCAGCGTCTCCTGCACCAGGTCGTCCGCGCGGTCCACCTTGCCGGTCAGCGAGATGGCGAAGGCGCGCAAGGGCGGGATGAAGCCGATCAGATCGTTGCGGAACTCACGATCGTTCATGAGAGGATCCATGCCCCGCTATTCAACTCTGAATTGAATGTGGTCACTCGGACTTACCGCCGGCCTTGTCCAAATCCTGCAAGAGATCGAGGAACCGCTGAGGAACGTCCTGCCTCGCAATGTCGTCGTAATAGGCCTTGAGCTTGCTGCTCACCGCCTCCCTGACCACCTGGTTGTTGCCGGTGGATCGCGTCTTTCTGCCCGTCTTGTCGTTCATGATCCTGATTACCGCCCCGTCCGAGCCACGCCATCGCAGTGGTTCAGCCGATCAGAATGCGCCAGATCAAGGTTTGTTCCATGAAAATTTCTATGGGGGTGGAACCCGAAGGGGTTGTGAACGTTTCACCGATCTGACGATCACCAAGGGAGGGCAGTGGCGTCACGCCATGCCGATGTCTGAATGACGCTATCCGCGACCGTTGCACCTCACCTGCCCTATCTGAGACGTTTCGCCCGTGCCCTGACGGGCAGCCAGGCCAGCGGCGACACCTATGTCGCAGCCATGCTGGAAAGCCTGATTGCCGACCCGGATATCCTCAAGTCCGCCACCAACCCGAAGATCGAGCTCTACCGCACGCTCTCGCGGCTGTGGGGCTCCATTGCGCTCAATGGCCCGGGCGAGTCCGCCCAGCCCGGCTGGGAGGCCACGGTGCAGGGCCGCCTCGCCAACATTCCGGGGCCGGCGCGGCAGGTGTTCCTGCTCTCCGCCGTGGAGGGCTTCGAGCGCCACGCCATCGCCGAGATCATGCAGCGCAGCGAACAGGAGGTTGAAACCCTGTTCGAGGACGCCAACCGGCAGATTTCCGAGATGATCGCCAGCGACATCCTGATCATCGAGGACGAGCCCCTGATCGCGCTCGACATCGAGGACACCATCACCTCGCTCGGCCACCGCTCCGTCGGCATCGCGCGCACCCGCAAGGAGGCGGTCCGCCTCGCCCGCGAGAAGCATCCGCAACTCGTCCTGTCCGATATCCAGCTCGCCGACGGCAGCTCCGGCATCGATGCGGTGAACGACATACTGGGCAGCTTCGACGTGCCGGTCATCTTCATCACCGCCTTCCCCGAGCGGTTGCTCACCGGCGAGAGACCGGAGCCCGCCTTCCTGATCACCAAGCCGTTCTCGCCGGATATGGTGAAGGCGCTGATCGCCCAGGCGCTGTTCTTCGACCTGAGATCGAAGAAGGCCGCCTGACCCGTCCCGCAGGCCGTGGTTGAACGAGGCCGCGGGCGCTACGATATCAGTCCGATGGAAACGCGCGCCGACATGCTGTCGCCGGACGCGGGCACTCGCGCGCCCGCGACCGCCATTCTTGTCAACCGCCAGTCCGGCACCGTGCGCAGCATGGGCGAGGGCGCGGCGCGCGCCCTTCTGGGCGGCGCCTTCGGCGGCAAGGCGGAGCTGCATCTGGTGTCGGGCGCCGAAGTGGAGCAGACGGTCCGGGATCTGCTGTCGAGCGGCCGCTTCGCGCAGATCGTGGTGGGCGGCGGCGACGGCACCGTCGCCAGTGTGGGCGGCATGCTGGCGGGCTCCGGCATCGCCATGGGCATCCTGCCGATGGGCACCATGAACCTGATGGCGAACACCCTCGGCATGTCGGCCGACCTGGGCCAGGCGCTGGCGCAGCTCGAGACCGCCAGCCAGCGCAACGTCGATGCCGCCCGCGCCGGCGAGCGGCTCTTCCTGCATCACATCTCCTTCGGCATCCAGCCGCGCATGGTGAGGATCCGCGAGAGGCTGGGCTACAGCACGCGGCTCACCAAGATGCTGTCCGGCATGCGCGCGCTGCTGAGCGTGATGCTGCGGCCCAAGTCGCATCGCCTGGCACTCGAGATCGACGGCCGCCCGCGGCTGGTCAAGGCGCCCGCCCTGATCATCAGCAACAACATCTACGAGGATTCGGCCTGGCTGAGGCAGGCGGTGCTCGACGAGGGGCTGCTCGGCATCTATGCGCTGCTGCCGATGTCGCGGCTGGCCCTGCTCCGCCTGGCGCTGGACCTGCTGCGCGGGCGCTGGCGCGACAATCTCAACATCGCGGAAGAGCACGGCCGCGAGGTCACGATCCGCGTCAGCCGCCGCCGCTTCGGCCGCCTGCGCCGCAGGATCTGGGCGACGATCGACGGCGAACTGACGCTCCTCGACCTGCCGCTCCGCATCCGGAGCGAGCCCGGCGCGCTGCGGATGATGGTGCCGCGTCCCAAGGCCGCCGAACCCGCCGGCGGAACTTAAGGCCCCGCCGCGCGTTTGGCAGAGGTTGCACGAGAACATGTGCCCCGCCACAGAACGGAGACTGCCATGCCAGACAACATCGAAAATCAATACAATCAACAGCCAAGGCGATCGGAGTCCTCAGCGACAGGGTGGATTCTCGGCGTGCTCATCGCCATCGCAGCGATCGCGGCTATCTGGTACT
>JADCDC010000153.1 GCA_020252385.1 Aestuariivirga sp. | reverse complement strand
ATTGCTCTGTCCCACCAGCCGGAGAACGCGATCGGCACGAAGAAGGCGAGGCAGACGAGTGCCGAGCGCCAGCCGCCGGTACGCCATCCGATCGCCGCCAGAAGGGCCAGCACGGAAACGACCGGGAACCACAGGAAGAAATCCCGCAGGGGAATGAGAACCCATGTGATGAGGAACCAGCGCAGCCAGTCGGTGACCGGCGTGATCAGCCAGATGAAGGCGTTCATGGCGCTGTCGATGGGCTCCGCGATGCTGAGCGCCTGGTTGCGCTTCACCTCCACGAAATAGCTGCTCAGCAAGGCCAGCCCGAAGCCCACTGCCACCAGCCCCACCCACACCGACAGCATGCGGTGGCGCTCCAGCCAGCCCGCGTCCTTCGCCAGGTGGACCGGCTGGCGATGGGCCCACGCCTTCGACATCCGGTCCAGTACGATGGCCAGAAGCACGATGGTGATGCCGATCTCCACCGACAGTCCGATCTTGAGGGCCTGTAGCAGCTGCAGAAGCTTCTGCCCAAGTCCCGGCATGCCGATGAACGAGGCGAGTACCACCATGGCCAGGCTCTGCATGATCACTTGGTTGACGCCGATCAGCAGTTCGGTGCGCGCTGCCGGAAGGCGCACGCGGGTCATCAGCTGCCAGCGCGTCGCGCCGCTCATCTTGCCGCTTTCGATGATCTCCGGGGAAACCTCGCGCAGCCCGAGAAGCGTCATGCGGATCATCGGCGGTACGGCGAAGATGATGGTCACGATCGCGCCGGCCTTGGGCCCGACGCCGATGAATACCACCACCGGGATCATGTAGGCGAAGTGCGGCAGAGACTGCGCGATATTGAGAATCGGGTTGAGCACGATTTCGGCCGGCCGGAAGCGCCAGGCCATGATGCCGAGCAGCAGGCCGAGCAGCACGGAAACAGGCACCGCGACGATGATGACGGACAGCGTCTCCATCGCCCACTTCCACTGGCCCATGACGGCGATCCACACGAAGGTTCCGCCGGACAGCGCCGCCAGCCGCCAGCCATCCAGCACATAGCCCACGAAGCCCGCAGTCGCCGCGATCACCACCCAGGGAATGGGGCCGATCCGCGGCCAGCGCGATTTGCCGTAGAGCAGGTTGGCGGTGACGTCGAGACAGAACTCCACCACGTCGGATACGGCGCGCGTCACCGTCATGAGGCCGAGGTCGTCGCGCAGGAAAGCGAAGCCTGCGTTGATCCAGTCGGCGAATGGCAGGATCATCGCATCGGGAAAACGGATCATGCCGGAAGGAAGATAGTCCTTGCCGAGCGCGAGCGCCAGAGCCAAGGCAAACAGCAGCCATCCGCCTTGCCGGCGGGTCATGCCGTGGTCCGCGCCGCAGGAGGTGCCAGCACCGTCTCCGGGCCCAGCAGCAGGTCGAGGGCGCGAGTCCGGTCGAGCAGGCCGAGGAGCCGGCCGTCGGATGCTGCGACCGGAATGAGGGGGCGGGTGTCTGCCACCAGCTGGCGGGCGATCTCATGCAGCGTGGCGTTTCCGGGAACCGGCGGCCCGTCGGCTGCCCGGCCATCCACGGGGCTTGCGAAGGCTGCGGCATGCACCACCCGGGCCCGATCCACGGCCGAGGTGAACTTCGCCACATAATCGGTGGCAGGCGCCATGACGATGCGTTCCGGCGTGTCGCACTGCTCGATCATGCCGTCCTTCATGATGGCGATCCGGTCGGCGAGCCGCAGGGCCTCGTCGAAATCGTGGGTGATGAACACGATGGTCTTGGCCATCATGGCCTTGAGGCGCAGGAACTCATCCTGCATCTCGCGGCGGATCAGCGGGTCGAGCGCCGAGAACGGCTCGTCGAGAAACCAGATGTCAGGTTCGACTGCGAGCGAGCGCGCGATGCCCACGCGCTGCTGCTGTCCACCCGAGAGTTCGCGCGGGAAGTAGCTCTCGCGCCCCTCCAGCCCGACGAGCGAGAGCATTTCCGTGGCGCGGGCGATGCGCGATGCGCGGTCTTGTCCGCGCATCTCAAGGGGGAAGGCGACGTTGTCCAGGGCGGTGCGATGCGGCAGCAGGCCGAAGCTTTGGAACACCATGCCCATCTTGCGGCGGCGTAGTTCGATCAGCTCCGGTTCGGTCATCGCGCCGATGTCGCGGCCCTCGACGAGGATCGCGCCGCTGGTCGAGTCGACGAGGCGGGCAAGGCACCGTACCAGGGTGGACTTGCCAGACCCGGAAAGCCCCATCACCACGAGCATCTCGCCCTTCGCGATGTCCAGGGACACGTCGCGCACCGCGGCGATCAGCCCAAGCTCTCGCAGTTCCGCGCTGGTCGTCTCCGGCGACAGCCGCGCGGCAAGGCGGTCCACTCTCTTGCCGAAGACTTTCCAGAGGTGCCGGCAGGAGATGGTAATGTCGCGATCGGCCAAGCGCTCCTCCCCTGCTGAAGGCCACCCGGCGCTGCCGGGTGGCGGTTCACGTGCAGTCCAGTTCCGTTCGCAGCTGCGCCGATTACTGGGTCCAGGGCTTCCAGATGGCCTCGTTGGCCTTCAGCCAGGCGGTGGCAGCCTCCTCCGGCTCCATGCCGTCGATGTCCACCATCTTCGCCATCTCGGCGATCTGGGCGTTGGTGAAGCTCACCTTCTGCAGCGTGGCGTAGGCCTTGGGCCACTTCTCCTTCATGCCATCCCATGCGGCGATCTTGAGATAGCCGTTGGCCGGGTTGCCGCAGTCATAGAGCTTGTCCGGGTTGGGGCCGACGGCGGGATCCTTGTCGCAACCCTCGACCCACTCGGGGAAATTGACGAACTCACCGGGCCAGACGGCTTCGGCGAAGTTGGGCGTCCAATTGAACACCACGATCGGTTTCTTGGTCTTCTCGGCCGCGGCGATCTCGGCCCACAGTGCAGCGGCCGAACCGGCGTTGACGACCACGAAATTCATGCCGCGCGCGTCAACCTTCTCCTGGTCGTGCTTGAGCCAGTCCACCGGCCCGCCGAGGAAGCGGCCCTTGTCGCCGGTTTCCGGCGTGGCGAACTTCGCGGCGCATTCGTTGAGTGCCTTCCAGTCGGGCAGGCCCGGGCAGGCTTCCTTGGTCCACATCGGATACCACCAGTCCTCGCGGGTAACGGCATTGTGGGTGGCGACGTCATGGATGCCGCCCTTTTCCAGCGCGGCGCGGAAGGATTTTCCGAATGCGCCTTCCCAGACTTCCACTTCCAGCGTCGCGTCGCCGAGGCGGACGGCCTCGTACACGGCCTGACTGTCGGTCGAGACGTATTCGACCGAGTTGCCCAGCGACTGGAAGATCTGTCCGACCACATTGCTCATCACGATCTGGCTTGACCAGTTGTGGGTCGGAATGATGATCGGATCGGCAGAATCGCTGGCGTGGGCGCTGCTGGCGCCTAATGCCAGTACCGCCGCGGCGGCGAGAACTCTCAGATTCATTGCTTTGCTCCTGTTTCGCGTTTCGGCGTCCCTTTTGCCGGGACGTCCATTCTCCCGGGAAAGTAAACTTACTTTCCTACCAAGAAACGCTATTTGCTCGCTCCGCGAGTGTCAAATCAAATTCATGATATCTAGCCGCGTGCTCGAGGCGGGTTGGCGCCTCAGGCTGAGGAACGCCTCAGCGCGGCTGCGCGTGTGGAACAGAAGGGCGTGAGGACAGGCGCCTCAACTCACAAGCCTCGATCTCCCGTCTTCGGATCCGGAGAACAGCAACAGAGACAGAACGCCCGCCGCCGCAGACAGCGTAGCCGCAGCGACAATTGCTGCGGTGTAGCTACCGGTCCAGTCGAATGCCCAACCACCCAGCAGAGGGCCTGACAGGCCCGCCACGCCCCACGCAGTGAAGATCAGGCCGAAGGCAGAAGCAAAGCCATCATCGCCATGGGACTGGCGCACGATTGCGGGAACGACCGATATGAGAACACCATAGCAGAGTCCGCTGATCATCAGAAAGAGCAAGGCCGATCCGGAAGACGGCAGGAGCAATCCGGCCAAGGAAACCGCAAGGCCAAAGAGCGGCCCCACAAGGCAAGTCCGGGGCGAGAAATGGCCAGCCAAGGTTCCTCCAAGATAGCCGCCGGCGATGGAGCCCAGTCCTACCACCATCGGCGCAGCCGATGGCGAAACACTGGACAGCGCAAAGGCCGCCATGACGCCGGCCGAGTGTGCGATGATCATGAGGCCGCCCATCGCGCCAAGAAGGTAAACTGCCCAAAGCGCCAGAATACCTCCGGACAGGCTCATTCGTCTCCTGACTGGCGGAGCTCCAGTGATGCTTGCTGTGGCCCCTTGCCGAAGCAGCAGCGCCGCCAGGGCGCAGATTGCTGCGATCGTCAGCGCCATCCCCAGGAACAGACCCTGAATCGACATGGCCCCCACGAGTTGCCCGAACACATACGCGGCGGTCACCGACCCGGCGCCGTAGACGGCTGTCGCAAGACCCATGGCCCATGCAGATGCAGAGGGAGCGGAGCGGGCTGCCTCCTGCAGGGAGAGACTGTAAGCCATTCCATTGCCAAGACCGAAGATCAGGCCATAGCCTATCAGAAGGCTGATCGGCCGTCCGCCGAGCGCCGCGAGACCAAGGCCAAGGGCTGCCAGACACCCGCATATCAGAGCGACCGACGCAGGTTGCAGCCGCCTTGAAAGCATTGCACAGACTGAGACACCAAGTGTCAGGGTCACGATCGCAAGCGAGTAGCCGAGGCTTGCGACAACGCGGCTTGCCGACAACCATTTCTCGATTGGTATCAGCAATACGCCATAAGCAT
>JADCDC010000152.1 GCA_020252385.1 Aestuariivirga sp. | reverse complement strand
GGACTTCTTCTGGGCCAGGTAATAGTTCTGCAGTTCCTGGCGGAGTTCGGCGTCGGACTTCTTCGTGCCGTCCGCCTTGTAGAGGGAAATGCCGGCCTGGGTGTAGACGTCGTCGGCTGCCGTGGTGGCGGCCTTGGGCGCGCTGACGGGCTTCGTTGCGGCGGGCGCCGATTCGAGATCGGGAGGGGGTGCTGTCAGCGCGGCCGTCGAGGACATGGCGCCCGGATCGGGTGCTGGTGCCGTGGTGCCGGGTTGCGGCAGGCGGAGATCCGGCGGCATGGTGAGGTCGCTGCGCATGGCGGTGGTCTGGCCCGGCGTTTCCTTCTCCAGGTAATTGCGCATGGTGCTTCCGCAGCCCGCGAGGCCGACGGCCATGACACCCAGGAGAACGGTCACTACGGCAGACTTCATCCGAACACCCATCTTGCCTTTCAGAACCGTGGTAGTGCCGCCGGATTCAGGCTTTTCCACGGCGGTCGGGAGCTTCGCCCAGCACCAGGGCTTCATACAGCAGCAACGCCACCCCGGCAACGATGGCGACATCGGCCAGGTTGAAGACATACCAGCTAAACCCTTGATAGTAGAAGTGAAAGAAATCCGCGACAGCGCCCCTCACGGCGCGGTCCAGGGCATTGGACAGCGCCCCGCCGATGATCAGGGCGAGCGCGAAGGCGCTGAAGGCGCGGGTCGAGCCCTGGGCCCAGACCCACAGCACGGCGGTGATGACGAGGCTGAGGGCGATCAGCCATTCCTGGGTGTGGGTGGTGAACAGCCCGTAGGAGATGCCGCGGTTCCAGACCATCACCAGATCGAAGAAGGAGGTGATGGAAACCGGTGACTTTTCGATGATGCCGTAGACATTGAGCATCCACCACTTGTGCAACTGGTCGACGGCGAAGACGAGCACCGCCACACCGAGCACGAGGGGTGCGAAAGGGCTCCAGACCTTCAGCCGCATCTAGACCGTCTTGCCAAAACGGGTCTGCCACTCGCGCACCGCCTCGGCGTCACGCGGCGTGATGTCGGGGAACTCAGGGTCCGATCCCACCTCCGGCGTGATCTTCCACGACCTGGCGCAGCGGCGGCCCTCGGCCGGCTTGAAAACGACTGCAACGCCCTTCACGGCATCGAGCCGGAAGGCCTCCGTCGGCCCCTCGCCGGGGATCAGCGTGGCGCCCGAGGTGATCGCGATCTCGGCGAGGTCGACGCCCTCGAGGAGGCCCAGGAGCTCCGGGTCCGAGACGTGGACGTCGGGCGCGGCCTCGAGGGCCGAGCCGATGGTCTTCTTGACCTGCCGCTCGATCTCGAGCGCACCGGTGATCACCGAGCGGACATCGCGGATCCTGTCCCAGCGGGCGGCGAGAGCGGGGTCCGCCCACTCCTCCGGGCAGCGCGCGAAGGGCATCAGGTGCACCGAGGAACCCTCGCCCGGGAAGCGGGACAGCCAGACCTCCTCCATGGTGAAGGCAAGGACCGGGGCCCACCAGGTGGTGAGGCAGTGGAAGAGCTGGTCCAGCACCGTGCGGCAGGCGCGCCGCCTGAGGCTCGACCAGGCATCGCAGTAGAGCGAGTCCTTGCGGATGTCGAAGTAGAAGGCCGAGAGATCGACCGTCATGAAGTTGGTGAGGAGCGCAAAGAGACGCTTGTAGTCGAACACCTCATAGGCCTGGCGGAGTTGCGCCTCGAGCTCATGCAGGCGGTGGAGGATGTAGCGCTCGAGCTCCGGCATGTCCTTCGCCTGCACGAACTCCCAGTCATGGAGGCCGTCGACCGCGCCCAGGATGTAGCGCATGGTATTGCGGAGCTTGCGGTAGGCCTCGATGTTGGTCTTGAGGATCTCAGGCCCTAAGCGCAGGTCCTCGGCATAGTCGGCGGAGGCGACCCAGAGGCGCAGGATGTCCGCACCCGACTGCTTGATCACGTCCTGGGGAGTGACGATGTTGCCCAAGGACTTCGACATCTTGCGGCCGTCCTCGGCGACGACGAAGCCATGCGTCAGCACCGCGTCATAGGGCGCCCTTCCCCTGGTGCCGCAGGCCTCGAGCAAGGAGGAGTGGAACCAGCCGCGATGCTGGTCCGAGCCTTCGAGATAGAGATCGGCCGGCCACTTGAGGTCAGGCCGCTGCTCCAGGCAGAAGGCATGGGTCGAGCCGGAGTCGAACCACACATCGAGAATGTCGCGCACCTGCTCCCATTCGAGGATCGAGCGGTCGTTGCCGAGGAAGCGCTGGGCGGCACCGTCGGCGAACCAGGCATCCGCGCCTTCCGCCGTGAAGGCCTCGACGATGCGCTCGTTCACCTTGGGGTCGTTCAGGATCTCGCCGGTCTCGCGGTTGACGAAGAGGGCGATCGGAACACCCCAGGCGCGCTGGCGCGAGATCACCCAGTCGGGGCGCTGCTCGATCATGGCGCGGAGCCGGTTCTGGCCGGCGGCGGGGAAGAACTTGGTCTCGTCGATGGCCTTCAGAGCGATGTCACGCAGGCCGTGGCTCGACATGGAGATGAACCACTGCGGCGTGTTGCGGAAGATGATTGGCTTCTTCGAGCGCCAGCTATGCGGATACTGGTGCTTGAGGCGGC
>JADCDC010000151.1 GCA_020252385.1 Aestuariivirga sp. | reverse complement strand
TTCCGCTTCGACTATTCGGGCCACGGAGCCTCGGGCGGCGATTTCCTGGACGGCACGATCTCCGCCTGGCTCGCCCAGTCGCTCCACATGTTCACACGCAAGGCGCCGGGCCGCCGCATCCTCGTCGGCTCCAGCATGGGCGGCTGGCTGGCGTTGCTGCTCTACCGCGAACTGACGATCAGGAACCCGCGCGCCGCCCAGCGCATCGCAGGCCTCGTGCTGCTGGCCCCCGCCGCCGACATGACGGCGGACCTGATGTGGGAGCAATTCTCCGCCGAGGTCCGCAGCCAGATCCTGTCGACCGGCCTCTGGCAGCGCCCCTCGCTTTATGGCGATCCCTACACCATCACCCGCCGCCTCATCGAGGACGGAACGAAGCACCTGATGCTGAAGGACGGCCTCGACGTCGCCTGCCCGGTGCGCATCCTGCAGGGCGATGCCGACCCCGACGTGCCGGCCTCCCACGCCGTCAAGGTGTTCGGCGCCTTGCGCGGTGCCGATGTCACGCTCACCCTGATCAGGGGCGGCGATCACCGCCTGTCAACGCCCGGCAACCTGACACTGCTGCGCGAAACCGTGCTGCGCCTCGCCGAGCGCTCGGACGGCATCAACATCTAGATTGGCTCACGCCATTCGTCCTCTCCCGCCCCAACGGGAGAGGAGGGGGCCCCAACGAAGTTGGGGTAGGTGAGGGGGAGTCAAGGCACAGGACGTGTGATGCTCTGACTCCACCTCGCCCCCACGCATGTGGGGGAGAGGGCAGGGTGAGGGGGTCTGTCCGCGTGAGAGACGTCGGATGAATCGCTTCAGCGCATCTCCCGCGCGATCGCCCCAAGCCCCTCGCGGAAGCTCGGATATGTCAGCCTCACGCCGAGCTCCTGCCTGATGCGCGCATTCGAGACGCGCTTCGAATCGGCATAGAAGCTCCGCGCCATGGGCGAGAGCTCCGCGTTCTCGAAGGCGATGGCGGGCGGCACCGGAAGCCCCAGCAGCCTGGCGCCGAATTCCACCACGTCCTGCGGTGGTGCCGCCTCATCGTCGCACACATTGTAGGCCTGCCCGGGGTTGGGCCGCGCCATCGAGGCCTCGAGCACATTGGCGATGTCCTCGACATGGATGCGGCTGAAGATCTGCCCCTCCTTGATCACCCGCTTCGCCGTGCCATCGCTGAGCGAGACGAGCTGGTTGCGCCCCGGCCCGTAGATGCCGGCAAGCCGGAAGATGTGGACGGGAAACCCATGCTCCCGCCACAGGCCAAGCCACTGGCCCTCCGCCATCAGCCGCTTGTGTCCGCGCTCGGTGTTGGGGGTGAGCGGCGTGTCCTCGCTCACGAGGCCGCCGCCATGGTCGCCATAGACGCCGGTGGTTGAGAGATAGGCGGCCCAGCGGATCTGCCGCGCGCGCGCCCCAAGCTCTGCTGCGCTGTGGCGCAGCACTGGGTCTCCCTCCGCACCCGGCGGTGCAGAAGCCAGAAGATGCGTGACACCCGCCAGCGCCTCGTCCGGCAACGCCTCCGAGCCGTCGAACACGAAGGCGCGGTAACCTGCCTTGCGGATCGCCGCCGCCCCCTCCTCGCTGCGGCTCGTGGCGCTGATCGTCCAGCCCTTGGCTGCAAGCCGCGCGGCGAGCACGCGGGCCGAGAAGCCCAGTCCGAAGCACAGGAGGTTCATCATGCCGTCTCCCATTCATGGCGGACATCGGCGTCCGTCTCGCCGTTCAGATGATGCTGGCGCAGCTGCCGGAATCCTTCATCGGGAAGAAGCCGCGACAGCGCCCACACCGCCATGGCGCGCACCAGGGCCGAGTGGTCGGCGAGCAGCGCCTCCGCCTTCGGCGCCAGTGCCGCGTCGCCGCTGTTCCCCGCCGCGATCAGCACATTGCGGATGAAGCGGTCGCGCCCCGTGCGCTTCACTGGCGAGCCGCGGAACAGTGCACGGAAGCCCGCGTCGTCGAGGTCGAGGAGATCGGCAAGGCGCGGCGCCACCAGATCCTTGCGCGCCATCAGCTTCGCCTCATGTGCGGTTGCCGCAAACTTGTTCCACGGGCACACCGCGAGGCAATCGTCGCAGCCATAGATGCGGTTTCCCATCGCGGCGCGGAATTCCGGCGCGATGTGCCCTTCATGCTCGATCGTCAGGTAGGAAATGCAGCGCCTGGCGTCGAGCTGATAGGGTGCGGGGAACGCATCCGTCGGGCAGATGTCGAGGCAGGCCCGGCAGGAGCCGCAATGATCCTGCTCCGGCGCATCGGGGTCCAACTCCGCCGTGGTCAGGATGCTGCCGATGAAGAACCACGAGCCCAGCTCGCGGGAGACGAGGTTGGTGTGCCGGCCCTGCCAGCCGAGCCCCGCCTTCTGCGCCAGCGGCTTTTCCATCAGCGGTGCGGTGTCCCCGAACACCTTCACCTCCGCCCCGGTCTCATGCGCCAGCCACTGCGCGATGCGCTTGAGCTTGCCCTTGACCACGTCATGGTAGTCGCGGTTCAGCGCATAGACGGAGATGACACCCGACTCCCGGTCCTTCAGCCGCTCGAGGGGCTCGAGATCCTGGGCATAGTTCTGCGCCAGCATGATGGCGCTCTTCGCCGCGGGCCACATGGCAAGCGGGCTCTGGCGGCGCTCCCCGGTCTCCACCATCCATGCCATGCCGCCGTGCCGGCCCTCCGCGAGGAACTGCCCGAGGCGTTCGGCGGTCACCGCATCGGCTTCGGGCCTTGTGATGCGCATGGCGTCGAAGCCTTCGCGCCGGGCCCTCTCCCTGATGGCGCGCGCGAGTGCTGACATGGCTCAGAAATCGAGGTCCGCATAGTGCGGACCAGGCGCCATGCCGCGGATCGTGTCCGACAGCAATGGCCGGAAGGAGGGCCTCGACTTCACCCGCTGGTACCAGGACTTCACCGCCGGATAATCCTGCCACGGCACGTCACCGAAATAGTCGACGGCGGAGAGATGCGCGGCGGCCGCGAGGTCGGCAAGCGAAAGGTCTTCGCCCGCCAGCCACGCCCGCCGGTCGGCCAGATGGCCGATGTAGTCGAGGTGGTTCCTGAGCTGCGCCATTGCCTGGCGCACCCGGCCCATGTCGGGCCCGCCCCCGCCCTTGTCGCGTGCCAGGAAGCGGCGGATCACCTTCTCGGTCAGCACGGGCTCCGACACCTCGGCGTAGAACTTGCTGTCGAACCAGCCCGCGAGGCGGCGCACCTCGGCCCGCGCGAAGGCATCGCCCGGGATGAGGGAGATGCGGGTGGACTTGGTCTCCTCGAGATATTCCCCGATCGCCTCGATGCCGGAGATCGCGGTGTCGGCATCCTCGAGGTAGACGGGGAGCGTCCCCGCGGGATTGAGCTCGAAGATCTCAGGCAGCGGTTCCCAGGGCTCTTCGTCGATCAGCTCGAAGGCCACGCCATATTCCGCCAGCGAAAGTCTCAGTCTGCGGCTGAACGGGTCGAGAGTGAAGTGAAGGAGGCTCGGCATGTTAGGAAATTGTTAACCCTGACGTTGTCAACACGGTTTGATCAGGAGAATTCGCCGCGGTTGCTCCGGTTCACCGCGGCGTATAAGACGCGAGCCCGCCTCGCGGCAAGTGAATACGGAACAACCCAGGGGCAGCCCGGAACAGCCACATGCTCATTCTCCAGATCGTCGTACTGGCTCTGATCCAGGGCATCACGGAGTTCCTCCCGATCTCCTCCTCGGGGCACCTGTTGCTGGTGCCCGCCCTCACCGGCTGGCCGGACCAGGGGCTCCTGACCGACGTCATGGTGCATATGGGCTCCTTCCTCGCGGTGGTGGTTTATTTCTGGCGGGATTGCGTGAACCTGACGATGGGCTGCGTCGATCTCCTGCGCGGCAAGCTCACCGGCTGGGGCAAGCTCGCGCTGATGATCCTGCTCGGCACCATCCCGGCGGTGCTGTTTGGCGTCTTCCTCGACAAGATCGGCTTCATGGAGATGGTCCGCACCATGCCCGAGGTGGTGGCGTGGAACGCCATCTTCTTCGGCATCCTGCTCTATCTCTGCGACCGCTACGGCCTGTCCAACCGCCGCATGTCGGACATGACATGGACACCCGCGCTGATCATCGGCGTGGCGCAGGCCATCGCCATCATCCCCGGCACCAGCCGCTCCGGCATCACCATGACGGC
>JADCDC010000150.1 GCA_020252385.1 Aestuariivirga sp. | reverse complement strand
GCGCTGTTCTATGGCGATGCCATCATCACCCCGGCGATTTCCGTGCTCTCGGCGGTCGAGGGCCTCAAGATCGTGACGCCGGCCTTCGAGCCCTATGTGCTGCCGCTGGCGCTCGCCATCATCGTCGGGCTGTTCCTGGTGCAATCCTTCGGCACGGGCCGGGTCGCGGCCTTCTTCGGGCCGATCACGCTCGTGTGGTTCCTGAGCCTCGCGGCGGTGGGGCTCTATCACATCTTCGACCACCCCGCGGTGCTCGCTGCCTTCAACCCGCTCCACGCCGTGTCCTTCATGATGAGCCACGGCATGATCGGGCTGGTGACGCTCGGTGCCGTGTTCCTCGCGGTGACGGGTGCTGAAGCGCTCTATGCCGATCTCGGGCATTTCGGCCGGAAGCCCATCCAATATGCCTGGATCGCGATCGTGCTGCCGTCGCTGGCGCTCAACTACCTGGGGCAGGGCGCCATGCTGATCGCCACGCCGGAGGCGATCGACAATCCGTTCTTCCGCATGGTGCCGGAGTGGGGCCTCATTCCCATGGTGGTGCTGGCCACGGCCGCCACCATCATCGCTTCCCAGGCGGTCATCACCGGCGCCTATGCGCTGACCCAGCAGGCGATCCAGCTGGGCCGCCTGCCGCGCATGGAGATCCGCTACACCTCCGAGAGCCATGCCGGGCAGACCTACCTGCCGCAGGTCAACTGGCTGCTGCTGGCGGGCGTGGTCATCCTCGTGGTCTCGTTCCAGACTTCGGGTGCCCTGGCCACCGCCTATGGCATCGCTGTGACGGGCACCATGGTGGTCACCGCCATCATGGCGGTCGCGGTGATGTGGAAGGACTGGCGCTGGCCGCTGTGGGCGGTGCTCGCCGTCATGCTGCCGCTGATCGCGCTCGACGTGATCTTCCTCGGCGCCAATGCGCTGAAGATCATGGAGGGCGGCTGGATGCCGTTGCTGCTCGGCGCCGCGATCTTCCTCCTGATGTGGACCTGGCGCGAGGGCACGCGGCTTCTGGCGGAAAAGACCCGGATCTCGGAAGTGCCGCTCGCTGGTCTCATCGAGACGCTCGAGGCGCGCCCGCCGCACCTCGTGCCCGGCACGGCGGTGTTCCTGTCGAGCGATGCGGCGAGTGCGCCCACGGCCCTGCTGCACAGCCTCAAGCACTACAAGGTGCTGCATGAGCGCAACGTGGTGCTGCGGGTCAGGACCTCGACGCTCCCGCGCGTGCCCGCCGACAGGCGGCTGAAGCTCGAGCAGCTGTCGGAGCGCTTCTGGCGCGCCGAACTGAGCTTCGGGTTCATGGAGCGCCCGAACGTGCCCGCCGGCCTGATGAGGGCGCCGCCCGACGGCCCGCAATTCGTGATGGCGGACACCTCCTTCTTCCTGTCGCGGCGCAGCGTCAGGGCGTCGAAGTACCAGGGCATGCCGGTGTGGCAGGACAAGCTGTTCATCATGATGGCGCGGAACGCCAATGACGCCAGCAGCTATTTCCGGCTGCCGCCCGGACGCGTGGTCGAGGTGGGAAGCCAGGTGACGGTCTAGGCCTCGTCCCGGTCGGGGTGCTGGCGGCTCCTGAGCTTCTCCATGTCCTCGGGCGGAACATCGTCCTCGGTGCGCGTGCCGGGAAGCTCATGGAGCAGGGCAAAGGCGGGAAGGCGGCCTTCGATGCCGTATTGCCGCGCCGGCATCACCTGCTCCGGGTGATCGAGCGAGCCGATCGAGACGGCGATGCGGTCGGAATGGTCATAGGCGAAGCTCAGGGGCGTGCCGCAGTCGCGGCAGAACCCCCGCCCGACAACCTCCGAACTGCGGAAGAAGGCGGGCTCGCCCCTGGTCCAGTGAAGGCCCGTCTTCTTCGTGCCGACGAGGGCCGCGAAATAATTGCCAAAGGCCTTCTGGCACATGCGGCAATGGCAGATGTGCGGGTTCTCGAAAGGTGCGGTGATGCGGTAGCGGACGGCGCCACACTGGCAGCCGCCGGTGATGGGGTTGGTCATCGTTCACTCCCCCTCTCTTCCGTCACCCCGGCGAAAGCCGGGATGACGGTCTCTCAGGAACTTACCCCATCGCCTTCTGCAGATTGGCGTCGACGGCGTCGAGGAAGCCTTCGGTCGAAAGCCAGGTCTGGTCCGGGCCCACGAGCACGGCGAGGTCCTTGGTCATCTTGCCTTCCTCGATGGTCTGGACCACGACCTTCTCCAGCGTCTCGGCGAAGCGGAGGAGGGCGGCGTTGTCGTCGAGCTTGGCGCGGTGCTTCAAGCCGCCGGTCCAGGCGAAGATCGAGGCTGCCGAGTTGGTGGAGGTCTGCTTGCCCTGCTGGTGCAGGCGGTAGTGGCGCGTCACCGTGCCATGCGCGGCTTCGGCCTCGACCGTCTTGCCATCGGGCGTCATCAGCACCGAGGTCATGAGGCCCAAGGAGCCAAACCCTTGAGCCACCGTGTCGGACTGCACGTCGCCGTCATAGTTCTTGCAGGCCCAGACATAGCCGCCGGTCCACTTCAGGGCCGAGGCCACCATGTCGTCGATCAGGCGGTGCTCGTAGGTGAGCTTCTTCTTGTCGAACTCGGCCTTGAACTCGGCGTCGAAGATTTCCTGGAAGATGTCCTTGAAGCGGCCGTCATAGGCCTTGAGGATGGTGTTCTTGGTGGAGAGATAGACCGGGTAATTGCGCATCAGGCCATAGTTGAAGGAGGCGCGCGCGAATTCCTTGATCGATTCATCGAGGTTGTACATCGCCATGGCCACACCGGCGCCGGGCGACTTGAAGACCTCCTTCTCGATCACCGTGCCGTCCTCACCCACGAACTTGATG
>JADCDC010000015.1 GCA_020252385.1 Aestuariivirga sp. | reverse complement strand
AGGAGGCTGGCCGAGGAGGTTCTGGACAATGTGAAGGTGGGCGATTTCTGGGACTGGCGCTTCTGCGAGTATCTGCAGGGCCGGGGCATCCGCATCTTCTGCATGAGGAACTCGGCCCTTCAGCATCTTGGCTTTGCCAATGGCCAGAACAGCAGTCTGAGCTCCGGCGATTACGGCAGGGGTTTTGCGGATGACGTCGTCGAGTACCTGTACTTCATCACCGAGGAAATCGTCAGAGCGCAGAAGAGCAGCTTCAAGCAACTCGACGCGCGGCTGAGCAACATCGAGCGGATCTTTGCCGCGATCACCCGGCAAGGCTGAGCAATCGGGATCGACCTGGCTGCCCTAATGCCAATGGCCGCGTCGTCGGCCGTGGAGCTCCCATGAGCCCACAACCATAAGTGGTTAAGCGGCAGTTCGAACCGGCCTTGCAGACCGCGGCCCCTCAGGCGATTTTGGCCATCGCTTGAGCACCCGTTCTGCAGGCCCGGACGTTTCGGTCTCCGCGCCTTGACTTTCCCCTTCAGTTCGGGTCTATCGGCGCCAAATCCCGATTTGGAGACCGTTATGGCCAAAGGCAATGTGATCAAGATCAAGCTGGCGTCGACCGCCGACACCGGTTACTTCTACGTCACCAAGAAGAACTCGCGCACCAAGACCGACAAGCTGTCGTTCAAGAAGTACGATCCCGTCGCGCGCAAGCACGTCGAGTTCAAGGAAACCAAGATCAAGTAATCGCTGGGCCTTCTGGTTCGGACCGAAAAAGGCATCGCTCCACCGGCGGTGCCTTTCGGCGTTCTGGCCCTGCCCTGATGGAGACGAGCATGCCCTTCGATCACCGCGCCCTGATCCCCACCCTCTCCTACCGCAACCAGGCCTTCATCAACGGCAAGCACGTGCCCGCGGCATCGGGCAAGACCTTCGACTGCGTCTCGCCGATCGATGGCCGGGTGCTGACACAGGTGGCCGAATGCGATGCGGAGGATGCGAACCGGGCGGTCGCCGCGGCACGCGCCGTGTTCGAGAAGGGATCCTGGTCGGCCTGCCACCCGGCCAAGCGCAAGAAGGTGATGCTGAAATTCGCGGAGCTGATGGCCAAGCACAAGGACGAGCTGGCGCTGCTCGAGACGCTCGACATGGGAAAGCCCATCTCGGCCTCGGCGGGTGGCGACATCCCGGGCTCGATCCAGGCCATCCAGTGGTACGCGGAAGCGGCCGACAAGGTCTATGACGAGGTGGCCCCCTACCGGCCCGACTCGGTCTCCCTGATCACCCGCGAGCCGATCGGCGTCGTCGCCGCCGTGGTGCCGTGGAACTATCCCCTGATGATGGCCTCGTGGAAGCTCGGCCCCGCGCTCGCCACCGGCAACTCGGTGATCCTGAAGCCGGCCGAACAGTCGCCGCTCACTGCGCTGCGCATCGCGGAGCTTGCCGCGGAAGCTGGCATTCCGGATGGCGTCCTCCAGGTGCTGCCGGGCTTTGGCGAGACGGTGGGCCAGGCGCTGGGCCGCCACATGGACGTCGACATGGTGGCCTTCACCGGCTCGACCGTGGTCGGCAAGTATTTCCTGCGCTATGCGGGCGAGAGCAACATGAAGCACGTCTCGCTCGAGACCGGCGGCAAGTCGCCCAACATCGTGTTCGCCGATGCGGGCGACCTCGACCACATCGCGAAGGTTTCGGCTGACGGTGTGTTCTACAATGCCGGCCAGAGCTGCAATGCGCCGACCCGCATCCTGGTCGAGGAGAAGATCCGCGACGAATTCGTCAGCCTCGTCGCGAAGCACGCGAGGCCCTGGACCCCGGCGGACCCGCTCGATCCCCGGACTTCCATGGGGGCCGTGGTCGACACCGACCAGATGGCCCGCGTCCTCGGCTATATCGCCGAGGGCACGAAAGAGGGCGCAACGCTCGCCGCCGGCGGCAGCCAGGCCCTGCGCGGGACGGGCGGCGCCTATATCGAGCCCACCGTCTTCACCGGTGTCGGCAATGGCATGAAGATCGCCCAGGAGGAAATTTTCGGCCCCGTCGTCGTGGCGGTGAGCTTCCGTGACGAGGACGAGGCGGTCCGGATCGCCAATGACTCGATCTATGGCCTGCAGGCCAACCTGTGGACCCGCGACGTGAGCCGCGCGCACCGGCTCTCCCGCCGGCTCAAGGCGGGCACGGTGGTGGTCAACAACGTCTGGGGCTCGGACATCACCAACCCGTTCGGCGGCTACAAGCAGTCCGGCATCGGCCGGGACAAGTCGCTCCACGCCATGGACAAGTACTGCCAGGTGAAGAACACCTACATCCAGCTCTGAGCGAGGTTCGCGACCGCGGAGGCGGACTCAGACTGGAGAAGATTCGGGCATGAAGTGGCGGGTTGCCTGCCTGTCCCACGGCCTGCTTTCAGTCCAGAGCTGGTACAGTTCGGGAAGGGCAACCGAGATGTCCTGCCCTCTCGATCTGTCCAGATCATTCGTGTACTGAACGAACTGCTCGATCTCGCTCTGGCTGGCGGAAAGCGCGGCATTGCGGAGATATGCCACAAGGTCAAGGATTCCGCTTCTGAACTCGTCCGATATCTCATTCGAGAGAGCCCAGCTCTGCATGCGCGCCGCCGCGATATCACGTATGTTCTGTGGCAACACGCCGATGTTCAGATAACGGGGGTAGAAGAGGACATTGAAGGTCCGGCAGAGCAAACCCTCACGATGCGCCCAGTCGAACAGGCTGCAGACATCGAGGATATTGTAGGCTTGATAGGTGGGGTGGATCGATAGCGTGAGCGAAGGATATCTCTGCCGCACCATGTCGATGTTGCGCGACACGACCTCCCACTTCGCCGGAAACCGGATGTAATCGAAGGTGCTACCCACACCATCGAGGCTGACATCGATGTGCGTGTCCTTGAACTTCGAGAAGAGCTCGAAGGCCCCGCTCTTGAGATTTGTCATGTTGGAGATGACATAGAGCTCGATGTCCTGGGAATTTCCTCTGTCGATGAAATGCTTCAGGAGCCCGAGCTGTGCGCCATTGAGCGTGGGTTCGCCGCCAATGAGCTCGATCCGATAGGCATCGACGGCAAACTCCCGCAGGTTCTCGAGAAGATCCTGCGCCCCGGGCCAGTCGGCGGGAGTCTCGCCGATTCGCTTGACACCATCTCCTCCAGCCCATTTCGCTGCGACGGGATCACGCTCGATCTGGGAGCTGTAGTCGCCGCTGCACATCCGGCACTTCAGATTGCAAAGGTTGCCCAGCCTGAGGTCGAAGTAGATGGGCGTTCTGGCCGTCAGAGGATCTTCACGGCTGACGAGCCTGTCCACGAAGGGATCGGACGTGAGACCTGCAAACATCGTGTTGGCATAGGTCCTCCTGCTTCCGAGGCCCAGCCACTCCTTGTCATAGCACCCCCTGCAGTCGCGCACCTCCTCGCCTTTCAGCATCGCATCCCGGATGGACTTGAACGCATCGCTGTTCCAGATCGCGGCTGGAGTGTCATGGCGTACCGACCAGGCCTGACTGTCAGGTTTCCTGATGGTCTCAGCCGCAAGGCAGCAGACTTTCACCGTACCGTCGGGCTGCGTGAAGAAGTGGGTCCACGGCAGAACGCAGAACGTCTTAGACACACTCACCTCCGTCCCACCGGGAAGCCGCCGCATGCGCAGAAGCTATGGAACTCACGTCCTGGCGTTGCTTCCGAACTTCCACATCAGCGACCTGACAGCCTCGTCTTCCTGGCAAAGCACGCTGAGCTCCTTGGAATTCAGGTGGGTCGCTATCACTTCGCCGAGCTGAGATGGCTGGAAGTAATCCGGCGCTCCGTTGCCAACCAGTGTCTTGATCGCGAACTTCAGCAGCCCCTCGTAGTTGGTGTAGAAAAACTCCTTGGCAACGGGATCCGCCCAGATTTGCTTCT
>JADCDC010000149.1 GCA_020252385.1 Aestuariivirga sp. | reverse complement strand
TGCTGGCCTACGCATGGGACGACGACGAGGTCCAGGTCGTCGAGTTCCCGACCCCCGGCATGATGCAGTCGCTCATCGACGCCGCCGATCAGATCGTCATTCACAACAGCCATTTCGACCGCACGGTCCTGTCGTTCAGTCAGGTGCGCGTGCCCGTTGACCGCATCTACGACACCCTCGCCGTGGGCCTGCTGCACAGCCTGCCCGGCGCCCTTGACAAGCAGTGCGAGGTCCTCGGCGTCCCGCTGGACAAGGCCAAGGACAAGGCGGGCAAGAAGCTGATCCAACTGTTCTGCAAGCCGCAGGCCAAGACGCGCAAGCTGCGCCGGGCCACGAAGGAGACGCACCCGGCGGAATGGGAGGCGTTCAAGGAATACGCCCGCATGGACATCGTCGCCATGCGCGAGGTCTACAAGCGCCAGCCCAAGGTCAACTGGACCGACGCCGAGAAGGCCGTGTGGCGGCTGGATCAGGCCATCAACGACCGCGGCATCCAGATCGACATGGACCTGGCCCACGCCGCCCTGCGCGCCGCCAAGGAGGCGGGGCAGCGACTGGCCACGGAGTCGGCGCTGATGACGAACGGCGCCGTGCCCAGCGCCACGCAGCGGGACGCCATGATCGGCTACCTGCGCGACACGATGGGCTTGGAGATTGACGACCTGCGCAAGGGCACGCTGGCCGCCCTGCTCAAGACCGACGTGCCGGACGACGTGCGCGAGTTGCTGGAGGTGCGCCTGCAAGCAGCGGCGACCAGCCCGGCCAAGTATCGGGTGCTGGTGAACGGCACCTCGTCCGACAGGCGGATGCGAGGCACCATGCAATATGCCGGGGCGTCTCGCACAGCGCGGTTCTCGTCCCGCGTCGTGCAGTTGCAAAACCTCCCGCGTCCGACCCTCAAGCAGCCGCAGATCGAACTTGGCATTGAGGCCATGAAGGCGGGCATTGAGGCGGTGTTCTTCGACGACGTCATGGAGTTGTGCGCCAGCGCGGTGCGCGGATCCATCGTCGCGGCGCCGGGCTGCAAACTGGTCGTGGCCGACCTGTCCAACATCGAGGGGCGGGTGCTGGCGTGGCTGGCGGGCGAGCAGTGGAAACTGGACGCCTTCCGCGAGTTTGACGCCGGCGTCGGGCACGACATCTACAAGATCACGGCGGGCGGCATCCTCGGCAAGGATCCCGGCGACGTGACGAAGGACGAGCGGCAGGTCAGCGGCAAGGTGCCCGAGTTGGCCTGCGGCTATCAGGGGAGCGTCGGTGCATTCGCCGCCATGGGCGCTATCTACGGCGTCAACCTGCCCGAGCCCAAGGTGCTTGAGATCGTCAAGGCTTGGCGCGCGAAGCACAAGGCGACGGTCAAGTTCTGGTATGACTGCGAGCGCGCCGCCCGCAACGCCATCAGCAACCCGGGCGAGGTCTACCGGGCCAGCGCCATCGCCTTCCGGCGCTCCGGGGGCTGGCTGCGCGCCCGCCTGCCGTCAGGCCGCTACCTCTGCTACCCCTCGCCCGAAGTCGACGAGGACGGGCGCCTGTCCTACATGGGCACCAACCAATACACCCGACGCTGGGAGCGGCTGGACACATACGGCGGCAAGATGGTCGAGAACCTGACACAGGCCACCGCCCGCGACGTCCTCGCCGCTGGCCTGCTCGCGGCGGAGGCGGCGGGCTACAACCCTGTCCTGCACGTCCACGACGAGATCATCTGCGAGACGCCCGACGATCCGTCGTTCAGCGCGGAGGGCCTGGCCGCACTCATGTCGCAGGGCACCCAGTGGTCGGTCGGCCTGCCCCTCGCCGCAGCGGGGTTCGAGACGTATCGCTATCAGAAGGGGGACTAAATGACCCCCGAGGGCAAGGTGGAAGCCTACCTGATCGCCCGCATCAAGGAGACGGGTGGGCGACAGCGCAAGCTGCAATGGATCGGCAGGCGCGGCGCCCCTGACCGCATGGTCTGGTGGCCGGGGCCGAACCTGCACTTCGTGGAGGTCAAGCGGGCGGGTGGCCGACTGCACCCGCTCCAGGTCGTCGAGGGCGACCGGCTGCGCGCCGACGGCTTCCGCGTGTGGGTGGTCGCCTCCCGCGAGGAGGTGGACGCCTTCATAGAATTGGCGCTTGACGGACAGCTAACAAGCGGGGATACAGTCGGGCATGATCTGGACGCCTGAAAACACCACCCTCGCCGCCCGCCTCTGGACCGAGGGCAAGAGCGCCGTGGATATCGGCAAGATCCTCGGCGTCACGCGCAAAGCCGTGATCGGCAAGATGCACCGCATGGGTGCAAAACACGGGAAGCCAGCCGCTCCCGTCAAGGCCGAGCCGCCGCGCATTGTGCGCCGGCCCAACGAGCGCAAGGCGAACGACGAGAAGCGCGTCAACATCATCAAGTTCCCTGTCCGACCCGTCCCGGAGGTGCGTGCTGTGAACGATTCGCTTATGCGTCCGTGGACCGAGCGCAAGTTCGGCGAGTGCGCCTTCCCCACCGTGAAGGGCGACGAGACATACTCCTGCTGCGCCGACACCGAGGGGCACCGCTCCTACTGCCCGGCGCACCAGAAGGTGGTCTACTCGAAGCAGACCCCCTTCGTCATGTCCAAACCCCCTCGCCTCAAGACCGACGGAAGGCACATCGCATGACCATCTCGCAACTGGCCGACATGTTCAACCTAGGCCCGCAGGAAGCCCTGGCCCTGGCCTACATGCTTGAGCACGAGGGCTACGTCAGCAACGCGCATCTGGCCACGGCCATCGGCCTCGACACCGAGCCCCTGTCCGTCTGGCGCAAGTCGCACACCCACCTGTCGGTCGTGATCCACCGCATCCGGCAGAAGGTGCCCGAGGGCTCCATCCTCAACCGCCGGGGCTTCGGCTTCCGGGTGGACGCCGACAAGCTGTTCGGCGGCGACTTGGTGTGACCCGCACCTTCACGCCGCACGACTACCAGCGCGAGGCCCTCGACCACCTCTACAACCTGCGCCGCAGCGTCCTGTGGATGCCGATGGGCGGGGGCAAGACGGTCACGGTGCTGACGGCCCTGAGCGCGCTGGACACGGTCGAGGAGGTGTTCCCCGCACTGGTGTTGGCCCCCAAGCGGGTGGTGAGCAGCACATGGCCACAGGAAGCCGCCAAATGGGCTCACACGCAGGCGCTAAGGGTCGTGCCGGTGTTGGGCACCGCCAAGCAGCGAGAAGCCGCCCTGCGCCTTCCTGCTGACATCTACGCCACCAACTACGACAACGTGCCTTGGCTCGTCGCCCACTACGGCGAGGGCTGGCCGTTCAAGACGGTGATTGCAGACGAGGTCTCGAAACTCAAGGGGTACCGCACCCGGCAGGGCGGCTCGCGGGCGCGGGCGCTGGCCAAGGTGGCGCACACCAAGTCGCGGCGGTTCATCGGCCTGACGGGCACGCCGGCGCCGAACGGGCTCAAGGACCTGTGGGGCCAGGTCTGGTTCGTTGACCGCGGCGAGCGGCTGGGTCGCACGTTCTCGGCGTTCGAGGCGCGCTGGTTCACCAAGGGCTGGGACGGCTACAGCCTCCAGCCTCGTGAGTTCGCGCAGGCCGAGATCGAGGACCGGCTCAAGGACGTGTGCCTGACGGTCAAGGGTCTGGACGTCGACGAGCCGATCCGCAACGTGATCGAGGTCGAGTTGCCGAAGGACGCGCGCAAGACCTACGAGGAGATGGAGCGCGACATGTGGGCGCTCATTGAGGGGGAGGGCGTGGAGGCCGTGAACGCTGCGGTGCGCACCAGCAAGTGCCTCCAGTTGTCGAACGGCGCGGTCTACAAGGAGGATGGCTCGTGGGCCGTCGTGCATGACGAGAAGATTGACGCGCTCAAGAGCGTGGTGGAGGAGGCCAACGGGATGCCCGTGCTGGTCGCCTACAACTTCAAGAGCGATCTGGCGCGGATCCTCGCTGCCGTTCCCGGGGCCAAGCCGCTGGACGACAACCCCAAGACGATTGTGGACTGGAACGCTGGGCGCATCCCGGTGCTGGTCGCGCATCCGGCGTCGGCGGGCCACGGCTTGAACCTACAGGACGGCGGCAACATCCTCGCGTTCTTCGGCCTGAACTGGAACCTTGAGGAACACGACCAGATCATCGAGCGGATCGGCCCGCAGCGCCAGAAGCAGTCGGGCTACGACCGGCCTGTCTTTATCCACTACATCCTCGCCCGGGGGACAGTGGACGCGATGGTGCTGGACCGACTCGTCAACAAGCGCAGCGTGCAGGACGTTCTGTTAGACGCTATGCGGCGCCGGGCTGGCTGAGCGGAACGCCCTTGGCTGCGTGTGACGCAAGCCAATCGCGCGCCTGCCCGACGGTCAAGCCGGCGAAGTGCGGGTTGGCTTGGATCACGTCGGCGCCCAGTACCTGCTCGGCGGGCTGGTCGGGGCGAGCGCGCAGCAATTCCAGACCCAGCGGTGCGCCCATGTGATGCAGTGCGTATATGTTTTGCAGGGTCAGCTTCATGCTGTTCTGCACGAGGGCGTTGACGTTGTCCTGTGTGTAGACGTCCATCATGCGCCGCTCAACGCCCGTGCCGCGCTTGGCGAGGATGTCCTGCTCTGACAGCCCCTCCGCCTCTTTCGGGAAAGCCTTGCGGTAGTAGGCGACGAACGTCGGGTCGATGAACTGGCCGTAGCCGAGCGCACTGGACCGGGGGTTGTCGCCGGTGCCCTCGACCCGCTCGTTGGCGATGATCGGGGCGGCGATTTCCGCAGCGCGCTCGGCGGGCAACTCCATCGTCGATGCGACGGTAATCGCGGCTTCCGGGGTCGGGGCTGTGAGCGAGGTGAACTCGGCCTTTTCCTCCTCCGCTGGCGGCGCAACAGGCGCTTCGGCCTTGGGTGGGGGCTCGCGTTGCGTCACGGTGGCGCGCGTGGCGGCCATGCCGAGGCGCTCCGACACAGGGCCGTAGAACGCCTGCGCCCTGCGGAACGCGGCCTGCGCTGGCCCCTCGCCGATCTGCTTGGCAAGCTGGTCGCGCACCGCATCCACTTTCGCCGGGTCCAGCAGGTCGCGGGACACTTGAAGCGCCTCCGCGCTGGACAGCCCCTTGGCGGTCAGCAAGCGCATGGCCGACTGGAAGAAGTTGGCTTGTGCATCCACCCTCGCGCCCATAGGCCCGGACTTGACGAGGATGTCGGGTGCGAGGTCCATCATGTCCGGCTCGGAGGGCGCGGCGCCGAGACCCGAGCGGGCGCCCTGCCCAACCGCACCGAGGCGCTTGACGACCTCCTGCGCGGATACGGCCTTGAGGATGATGGCGTCGGCCTCGGCGTTCCCAAGCAGGACGCGCAGGTTGGCTTGGGCGTCGGTGTTATCGGCCAGGTTGACGAGTAGGCGGATCGAGGCGTCGGGCTTGGCCACCGCATCGCGCATGGCCTGGCGCACGCCGACCTTCGCCGTCTGGCGCTGGGAGGGCGTCCACCCGTCGACGGCGTTTCGGAAGTCCAGCGCGCTCTCCGACAGGAAGTTGCGCCCCTGCGAAGCGGGTTCGACCCTCGCCTTGAACGCATCCTCGGTCTGCTTCATCAGCGTCGTCGCGCGCTCGGTAGCGCGGGCGCCACGGGCCTTGGCGGCTTCCGATGCTTCGGTAGCGGCCTTGATATCGCCCTGCGCGCGGATCAGGGCGTTGCGGCCCTCCTCCGGCACGAGCAGAGCGGCCAGTTCGGGGTTCTCGCGCCCCCACTTGGTGAACGCCTTGCCGAAGGTATCCTTGCCGACGTCCTTGCTGAACAACCGGTCCATGGCGTCCTGTTGGACAGCAGCGCGGGCTTCCGGGCTCAAGCGGCCCATGACAGCGGAGATGTCCGCCTCGCGGTTCGGCCCACGCACTGGCGCCCCAGCGGCGGTGCCGAACAGCGTCACGGTCATGGCTTGGGGGTCTTGGCCTGCGAGGATCCGCTCGAAGACGTTGTTCTCCCAGTTCTGGCCAAACTCGCGGCGAGCCTGATTGGCGGCTCGCCACTTCTGAACGACGTCCGAGTCACCGAACGCGCCGGCGTCGAACAGCCGGTCCTCAACCTCGTCGATCTTGCGGATCACATCGCGCGCGGCGGTGGAGTCGGTGTCCCCACGACCTGTCAGCGGCTGAAGCTGGCGCCGCAGGCTGTTGAGGTCCATGAAGGTCAGGCCACCGCGCTCCTCAAGCGCCTTGGTCACTTTGGCTACGATGCGCTCAGTGGCCGGGGCCTCGCCCGCTTCGAGAGTGCCGGCGTACGACTTGGCCGTGGCCGCCAGTTCATCGGCGATGGCGGGCGCTGCATCGGCGGGAAGCGCGACGTCACCCGCCGCCTCTGCGTCGTCGTAAAGCCGCTTGAAGTTGGACCGCGCAGCGTCGCGCTGGGCTTGCAGTTCGGTGTAGGCGGCAGGCGCCCCGCCGCGGGTCTCCGGGAGCACACCCTCGGATGCCTCGGCCTTAGCCGCCTTGGCCGCAGCCTGCTCGGCCTCCGCGCCACGCACGATGTTCGTCTCGCCGGACGTGATGCGGGCTTGACGCGCGAGACGGGCGGCCTCGGCGGCATCCGTGACGCCGGTGACGGTGGCTCCGGGCGGCACGCCGGGGATGCCCTCGGCGACAGTGGACAGCGCACCGGGCAGTTGGCGGACGCGCTGGTCGGCGGCGCGCTCCAGTTCACGACCCGCTTGCGGGTTGACGCGCGCCACGTCGGACGCGAGGTTGCCGAGGACATCGCGCGGCAGCACGTCGAGTGGGGTGGGCTCGGCTCCGAGGCGCAAGGCCCCCATCTGCAATTCATCGGTCACGGCGGTCGGCTGCTGGGTGCCGATGAGGCTGCGCTCCAGCGCTGAGATGCTGCGAGGGTTGTAGCCGGTAACCCCGCTGACAAAGGCGGTCTGGGCGATCTTGCCGATGTCGGGGTCCTTGTTGCCATCGAAGAACTGGCCGACGGCCTCCCCTGTAGCGCCCGCGCCGGCGGACAGCGCGGCGGTGGGTGCAGCCTCCTTGGCGGCTTTGCCGAACAGGCGCGCGGCCAGCGCCGGGTTGACTTCGCGGGCCGCCTTCATCAGGGCCTGACGGCTCTCTGCGGAGAACGGGCGCCCCGTAAGCAGGCTGGGGGCCAGTTGGCCGAAGTTGAACGTGTAGGGGTAGGCTTCTCGCGACGCGGCGATCTGCTCCTCGGACAGGCCGAAGCGCGCCTTGACGTCCTCGGGCAGTGCGTCCAGTGCTCGCTCTTGCGCCTCGGCGGTGCCTAGTGCGCCCGTGATCCCGAGCCCTGCGGCCAGCGTCGGCGACATGACAGGCGCCGCCGGGCCGGTGAGCGCACCGAGGGCCGCGCCACCCCGCATGGCGCCGTAACCAACGAGGGTCGGCAGCGCGGACAGGCCGGTGCCTTGCGCAAACGCACCGAAGGCGTTGGGCGACGGCGTGGGCTCCTTGCCGAGGATGTTGCGGAAGATGTTGCCGCGCAAGTCATCGACCGACGGCAAGCCCTCGGGGCTCAGGCGGTTGGTGTCTTCAAGGTCGGCGACGAGTTGCGGTTGGCGCGGCTTCTGGGAGTAGCGTGCGCCGCGCTCACCGGTGAACTCGCCGGGGGCCGTCTCGGTCAGGGCCTCGGGCGGCCTGTCGCCGGTGGCGCGACGCGGGGCTTGCTGGGCGAAGCCGATCTTTCGGTCGAACTCTTCCCGAGGCATGTCGGAGTACGCCGACTGGTAAAGCCGGTCGACCAGTTGCTGGTCCGTGAGGTCGTTGTACTCCGGGTACTTCTCGCGGATATCCTTGATGCTCTGCATGACCTACCTGATACCGAGAGGGTCTTTACGGGCCGCACCGCCTTGCGCCGGAGCGCCGCCGGACAGGGTGCGCTTCCGCTCCTCAACCATGCGCTGGTAGGCGGACATCGCCCGCTTGTACTTGGCGATGACCATGTCGAGGTTGCGGACAAGGTCCTTCATATCCATGGACGCATTGAGCGCGGCCATCGACGAGCGGAGTGCGTCCAGTTCCTGCACGGCGACCTGCCCGAGGGCGCCGCCGGTCTTGGACTCTTCGCGCATCTGCTGGAGGCGGTCGAAGGCGATGTTGCCACCGAGCGTCTTCGTCAGATCCTCCTTGAAGGTGAACGCCGACGTCCCGGGGATGAACCCTGCGATTGTGCCGCCGAGGCCCGTGGTCAGCGGCCCGGCGCGGGACTTCAGGCTCTCCGCAAGCCCGATCTGGTCCTGCATGTGCAGGATGCTGTTTTCGAACTTCGGAATCTCCGACTTGAGTTGCGCCATCGGCACTGCGCCGGCGCCCGGCTTGAACACGCCCCCCTCGAACGAGCCCTCCGTGACGCCGAACTGCCGTGCCTCTTCGGGCGTGGCGGGGCGCGTGTCGCCGCCGAACACTTCGCGCTCGATGCCGAAAGCGTCCGTTCGGTAGTACTTGCCGTCCGGCCCTCGCCGGATAGGCCCTAGGCCGCCTTCGCCGCCGCCAGCCGGGGCTCCACCACCAGTCGCCGGGGCGCCGCCAGCCGGAGCGCCCGGCGCGTCAAACGCGGTTTCGCCCGCGCGGGTCTTGACGACGAGGCGCCCGCTCGCGTCACGGTAGGTGGCGTAAGGCTCGCCGCCCGTCGAGATGCCGCCAGACACGTTCCACCCCGACTTTTGCGGCGCCAGCGCATACTTCGCCGCCAGGTTCTCCAGCGACGAGCCCTGCTCGAACGCCATCTTGGCGAGTTCGGCTTCTTCCTGCGCAGCCAGTTGCTTCTGCTGCATTTGCGCTTGGCGGGCGGCCTCGCCGCTCTGGTTCCAGTTCTCCAGACCTTGGCGCAACGACTCCCAGTTCGACCCGCCGCGGTTAGGGCGACCCGCCGCCAGCAAGGCGCTCGTGAGCCGATCCATGGCGGACGGCCCGGGCTGTTGCATCTGAGCGCTACGCGCGGCGCGGATGCTCTGGGCATACTCGTCCCACCGCTTGCGCTGCTCTTCGCGCAAGGAGTTGAGCACGGCGAGCGCCTGCGGGTTCCCGGTCAGCGCGGGAGTGGCGGCGTCTTCCGCATCACCCACCGAGGACAGTGCGCCGAGGTCTTCGTCTTCCATCCTTAGCCTCCGAAAATCTCTTTAGCGGCTTTGGCGAGGGTTAGCACGGTGCCGGCCCCCGTAGCGAACTTGCCGAGGTCGGACTCCTCGGGCGACGCCGGCGTACCTGAAGGCCCGTAGCCGTATTGCAGGGAGCCCTGCGGCACGGCGCCCTGCACACCCTTCATCGTAGCGACCGCGTTGTTGATCTGCTCTTGTGGGTAGCCCTGCTGCTTGAGGAAGTCCTGATACGCGACGTCGAGGTTGGCTTGGTCAAGGGCCTGCTGCTTGTCGCCGATAGCTGACAGGGCTCCAGCGCCGGCGAGCCCGAGGCTCTGCTGACGGGCGGCCATGTCCGCCATCTGCGCGGCGGTGGCGCGCTGGGAGGCGATGTCCCCTTGGCCGAGGGTCCCGGCGGTCCCGGCGAGGTTGCCGAGGCGCGACAGGTCGGTCTGCGCTGCACCGAGCGCGCCTTGGTAGCCCGACGACAGGGCCTCGGCTTGCCTAGCCGTGATGCCTTCCATCGTGTCGCGGATGCCCCGACCGATCATCTCGGCCTGACGCGATCCACCGAACTGCCCCGACTTGATGAAGCGGTCGCTGATCTCCGGCAGGATTTGCTCACGCAGGGTGCGAGCGCCCATCTCCCCGATGCGGTTGACCACCGCGTCTTGGTAGGGGTTCATATATTGCTGCACCTGAGACGCCGACGTCTGGCCGGCGCGGTTCAGGAAGGGCTGTGCGGTCTGCAAGCCGCCGGGCTGCGTGAGCAGGTTCTGCGTGGCGGTCGTGGCGGCGTTCAGGCCGGGCTGGTAGGAGAACGCCGCGTCCTTGGTCGCCCCGAACGCGGCCTGCTGATCGGGTGTGAACCCCGCGACGCGAGGGCCTTGGTAGGTCTGGTACGGGGCGTTCATCAGCGCGCTCTGGTTAGAGAGAAGCTGCATCCCGTAGTTCGTGTACCACTCCGGCAGCACGGTCTCGGTCGTGCTGGCGTTCGGCGCGATGTTCACGTTGCCGCTGTTGAGGAAGCTGGTCAGTCCAGTATCGTCAGCCATGTCAGACACGTCCCCCTTTGAGGTAGGCTTCGGGCTTCTTGGCGTTCACGCTGAACTCGCCCCGCACGAGTTTCTTGCCCTTGTGCTTGCGGATGTTGGCGCGGAAAGCGTCGAGGCGCTTCGCCCCGGCGTCCGACGAGCCGTCGCCGAGGAGGGCCACGGTCTCTGCGTCAATGACGTACTCGCCGTCGCTCAGGCGCGCGGGGATCTTGTCGTCGCGGCCAGAGCCCATGCCGCGCACGGCGAAGCCACCTTTGGCGAACCGCTCAGGCTCGGCGGACGGCGCGGGCGTCGGCGGGGCGCGTCGGGCGGCGGCAAGGCGAGCAGTGAACGGCGTGTTTGACGCAGGTTCGCGCGAAACGAAGTCGTCGCGCATGTAGTCGGGAATCGGCGCGGAGAAGGTCGGGCCTCCGCTGACCGGCGTGCTGGGCGCGACACCGAGCGGATTGGCGACTGTAGGGTCGGGCGCCGCGCGTGGCGCCCGCGCGGCGGCAGCGGCCTTCGCGGCGGCCTGCGCATCGGCCTCCGTCGTGTAGTCTCTCCAAAACAGACTGCCGTTTCCAGCCTCGCCGGTTTTGGCGTAGAACTTTCCACCGTGAGCGACTACCTGTGAGGGGTCGGCCTTGTCCAGTGTCGGTTTCGCTTGCTCCCACTCAACCATTCGCTGCTGGTTGTCCAACCACGTTTTCGATGCACGTGCTTTCTCAGCCGCAGCGTAGTTTTCCGCCTCTTCTCGCGTACCGAACACCGCCCCTGCGTCACCATCCCAGACGACGTACTGACCGTTGCCGCCGGTTATGCGCGCCGTGAAGTCTGGCATAGACGCCGGGCCTGCGGCTGTGGTCGGAGCGTTAGCCACCGCAAGGCCAGGCTCCACCTCGCCTGCCAGAGTGCGCCCGACGGCAGGCTTAACGTTGGCCTTGAAGCCGGTGGGCGACGGGAGGATACCCGACGGGCGCTGCGGCACGTTGTTGTAGAACGACTCCTCGGAGCGTGTGCCATAGGTCTTCCACTGATCGGGCGTCATGGCGACGTTGCGGGCGGACAGATCGGCGAACGGTCCGGAGGGCGCCGGCAGATTGGCGCGGAAGACGTCGGACAGCGAGCCCGGTGTGCCCGCAGCCGCGAAGCCGGGCGGGATGCCGCCACCGCCAGAACCGCCGCCGCCGGACGCCGCGCCTCCGATACCTCCGGCCAATGTCAGGCCAAGGCTGGCGGCGTCAAACGGGTTCGCCTTTATCCAATCCAGCACCTTCTGCTGCCAAGTCGGGTCCTCGTAGTCCGGACCTGACGTGTCGAGATCAGGCACATCCTTCGGGATGGTGGTGTCGTTCAGCACGACGTCGGAGCCGATGGTCCCGACGACACCGCCCGCACCCTCGACCTCGCCCGGCTTCTCGGGCTTGACGACGACTTCATCAATGAGGTTGCCCAACGCGCCGCCGGCGGCACCACCAGTTACGGCGTCGGTGTTGGTGGCCTTGACGTCCACACCCTCGACAGTGTTGCCGAGCGTATCAGCCCCCGAGCCGCCGGTAAGCGCATTGGCGCCTGCTGTCCCGGTAAGCGCCCCGAGGCCACCGCCCGTGATGGCGCTCGTCACCGACGGGGTGATGATCAGTTCGCCGACGGTGTTTCCGACACCCGCAGCCGCGTTTCTAATGACGTTACCAACGTTGCCCGCCGCGCCGCGCACAGCGTTGACCCCGGCGTTCAGCGGGTTCATCACCGCGCTGTAGCCGGTGTTGATCACATTGCCCACGGGCCCGTCCCAAGTGGCCAGCGACTTGCCGATCCCAGGCAGCACCTTAGACGCGACCCCCGCGGTCACGCCTGACAGCGCCGCCCGGGCGAGCGCATCATCCATGTCCCGACGATTGGCCACCGAACCGGCCAAGGAGCCCGCCGCGGCGCCTAGGCCCTTGCCGAGGACCCCGCCCAGAACGCCGCCGACACCCGGCAGAAGAAAGGCGCCCAGCGCCGGAAGCGCGAAGTCCGCCAACTTGCCCCAGAAGCCCTGCTTCTTAGGGTCGTAGCGCTCCTCGGCCATGGACACCCAGCCACCCTCGTCGGTCGGCTTCTGGATGGCCCACGCAGCCCCCCGCCCCTTGTCCTTGGAGATCGCGTTCGCCGTGGCCGTAGCGATCCGCGCCGCCGCCGGGCCGACGCCCTCGTACACGACGTCACCAGTCAACTTGTCGACGAGGCGGACCTTCTGCCCTTCAGCCACCATGACCGCGCCGGCCATGTCGCCGTCATTGGTGTAAGCCGCGTAGTAGGGCGTGCCGTAGCCCTTCTTCGGGTCGGCAGGCATGAGTTGCGCGTTGCTCAGGAGAGCGCTGCTTTGCGCGGCCCCGGGCGCCTTAACGGCGAAATCTTCTGCCATCGTCAGTTCACCTCAAGCATGGGATAAGCGCGCTCGGCCCAGTCGCGCCAGTCCGCAAACTGATAGGGGTCCGGGACGACCTGCTGTGTGAACTGTGATGCTCTCACGAAGCCGATGGCCCAGTCTTGCCAACGCGACTCGTCCTCCAGCTTGCCGAAGGACCACGCATCACTCGTCGAGAGGATAACACTATCCGCCCAGTCTGTCAGCGTCATGTTTCGCGGGTTGATCATCCGATCATCGTCCCGTCTCCCGGCTGGACATGTGCGAGGACCAGACCCATCTGGTAGTCGCCGCCGATCACGTTCGACGCGAAGCGGAACCGCAGTTGGCGGCGCTGCGTGTCGAGGTAGATGACCTGGTCGTTGCGCCCGGTGGCCGTCTCCGGGAACGGCATGAACGGCCCCTCGACTTCCGGTGAGCGGGCGTTGAAGCGCCCATGCACCGAGACGACCATCTCGCCGGACTGCACGAAGTCGGGCTCTACGCCCAGCACCTGAAGCTGCTTGTTGATCTTGCCCTCGTTGGAGATGGGCAAGGAGATTTCCGCCGTCTCGAAGAACGAGTAGATCGGCTGGACGGACGTGCCGTCCACCTCGTCGACGCCAGTCTCGTGGACCCACAGCTTGTAACCGCTGTTGAGAAGCTGCACGCCGGTCATCAGCGGCTTGCGGAACACCGAGGGCGTCGCGCCGGCGGACCTGCCGCCGTTCGGCAACTCGCAGTCGTACCACGAGTTCTCGCGCACGTTGTAGATGATGGCGTGGCTGCACTCCGTGGCCTCGCCGCGCGGGTAGCACCACCAGATTTCCCCGTAGCGAGGCACCTTGATGGCGAACACCTTTTGGGCTTGGGTCTCGTTCAGGCCGTCGAAGAACCAGTTGAGGTTCATGGAGTTCGGCACTTCGCGCACCACGCCGTTGAACAGGAGGAACCTGTCGACGCCCGGCCAGAAGAACACCCCGTCGTACTCGATGACGCCGTTGGGCGACAGGATCGAGGACTCGGTGCTGATGGTGTCGAACTGGAAAACCTCGGCCCCGCCCACGAAGGTGGCCCGCACGACGGCGTCCAGCGACCACAGCAGACCAGACGGCGAGTTGCCGGGGCCGCCACGGAGCGGCATGGCCTTCACGATCTTCTGCGCCGTGACGTTTGCGGATCCACTGCCTGTGCCTGTGAAGTCGGTCGGGTCGCCCGCCACGGACCAAGCCACGTAGCCGTTGGTCCCGTAGATGAAGGTGTACGGGTGCAGCGCCACGACGCCGCCGGTGCAGTTGCCGCCGGACGGCAAGGTGATCGGCGTCAGGGCAGCGGTGCCGAGGATCGGGCCGGAGAACAACTGGCCGCCGGTGCTGTTGGCGATGTTCACCCCGTTCGGCGCCACTTGCGCCACGATCAGGTTCTGGGTGCTATCGCTGTCGATGTCGAACTGCCAGACGTTGGCGGGGTCAGCCGTGAAGCCCGACGTCGGGGTGCGGTCGGTGATGACCGAGGTGTTGTTCGACGAGTCGATGAAGAACCGCTCGATCTTGTTGGCCGAGCCGGAGTGGACGTAGGTCAGGTCGTTCTGTGTGTAGGCGTTCAGCGCCCGGCTGACTTCGGACAGGTACTTGTTGATCGAACGGTAGCCGCCGATCTTCCGCGGCAGGCCGCGCTGGAACCGCACCCACTGCCCGTCGACGTAAGCGTCGCCCTCCAGCATGGTGCCGTCGCGCTTGATGCCGGGTTGCGACTGGATGCGAATGATGCTCTCAGCCACGGATCAGCCTCCTGCTTCGAGCCAGGACAGCGTCTCTTCGTCCCACACGTATGCGCGGTAGGCTTCCGGCAACGGGACGGGCGCCTCCCAGTCCTTGGTGACAGGGTCCCACACCCAACTCGGATAGGGCTTCGGGACGGAAGTTTCAGTGCGCTTGGTCATTTCAACTTACGGTGAAACTCGGTTAGACAGGAGCAGGCAGACCCCAGTAGGCCGCCATCTTGACGCGCGCCCACCAGCGCACGTTCGGGAACAGGTACGTGTCGTCGGCGCCAGACCAGAGCGGGTGCAGCCCGTCGCCGTCGTATGTCAACGCCGGGGAAAGCGGCTTCGGCCACCCACCTGACGGCCCGGGGTACGCGCCGCCGGGACCCAAGTAGTTGTCAATGGCGGTGTCGCCTTGCGCGGCGGCGTAAGTCATCTCGTCGGCGTAGTAGTTCGCCAAGTTCGGGCGCCCGGTAGCCACGTCGGAACTGACGCTGCTCATCGTCTGCCAAGTGATGTCAACCGACGGGTTCGCGGCCTTCCATGTAGCCCGCATACTGGCCATGTTCAGCAGGTGGTCGGTCTGGCTGACCTGCGGAACGCCGCCGACGAGGGCGCTATCGTTGATAGCGAACCCTTCGGTCAGGATATGCGTGGGCCGCATGTTCGCCGCCAGATATGCGTTTGCAGCGCCCCAAGCCGACGTCTGGGAGCCCCGGCCCATGTTGTAGACGATCACCGGCCCGATGGCTTCAGGCACGCCGTAGAGCGCCTGTTGCAGCCGCTCAACCCATTGCGCTGAAAGCCGACCCGTAGTCAGCGACGTGCCGTAGGTGACGAGGGTGAAGGGTTTGCGGACTTGCCAAGACATCAGAAGAAATTGTCCCTTGGGTCGAGCCAGCCGACCACACCACCCGCGATGACGTCGCCGGTGTCGTTGGACGCGGTGAAAATCTGAGCGTTGGTGTTCGTGTAGACCTGAAGCATGGTCGTCTGGTACCGCAGGTCGAGGTTCGACCCGCCCCACTGTATGCGGAGTTGCGCCCACCTAGCGTTGTTGTTGGTGGCCAGAGTGCCGTTCGGCACGCCGACGTCGGGGTCGAAGCAGCCGCTGAACGCCGGGTCGGTTGTGCTGCCCCCACTCGTCGTGCTCTGGTAGTAGACATCGAGGAGCAGCTTCAGGCCAAGAGGCACCTGCATGTTGCGCAGAGTGCCGGCGGCGACACCGTTTGAGGTGGTCGCGAACTCGGCGTTGCGGACCTTCAACTGGACATAGCTGCCAGACTGCACGAAACCCTTGATGTTGGCGGACGAGTCAAGGACCACCGACATGACACGCCGGAAGTGGGTGTAGCCCGAAGGGAGCGTCGGTGCGGTCGCCGACTTCGACAGCAAAACGTCCGTCACCCCGCTGGTCCCGTTGAGAATGGCGTGTACGTGCCAGGTCTCGTTGGCTGCGGGGGCCGTGGCGACGTCGCGCCCGCCTTGGTTCGTGCCAGCCGCCCATACGGCAAACAGGTTCTTGATGATGCCCGCTGTGCGCGGGATGTTCCGGCTGTTGGTGCTGTCCCGGCAGTTGCCGACGGAAATGTTCAACGTCGTGTTCGGATTCGTCACATCATTAGACACGATGTAGCCGGAGATGGCGCCGTTGGTGGCCTGCGCGTATCCGCTAAGGACCGAGTTGGTGGGCGTCTGGAGTTGGAACCGGGTGCCGTCGAAAATCGCCAAGTAGGAGGCGGCGGGCATGAGGTCTTGCAGGTTCATCGCCGACCCGTCGACGTTGACCAGCGACACCGCAGCGTTCGACCCGACCTTGAGGGTTATGGCCCCCGACGGGCTGGACGTGGGCACCTTGAAGATTATCTGCTGGCCGGCTGACTGAGAGTACGCCACGCCGACCGGGATCGTGAGGTCAAGTTGGGTTGGCGTCACGCCGTTCCAGACGCCCGTGCCCAGCGAGAACGGCGGCGGGACCGGGATGCCGATAGCCGCTTGGGCTGCCTGCGAGGTCGCCGCGGTGAACACCGCGATGCCGACAGACGATCCGCCAAGGTTTATCCGCGCGCCCGCAGCCGTGCTCGCGCCGGTGCCACCATCGCTCAGGTTAATCGGCAGTGAGATCGACGCCGTGTCGGCCTTCACCATGTTCGAGCCGTCCGAGTAGTAAATCCCCCGCGAGCCCCGGGGCACCACCAGTGGCGCGGACTGCGTCAGCGTTGCGACGCTGAGTGTGAAAGAGCCGCCCGTGGTGTCGTTCCACACCCAGTACTGCTGCACCGTGTTCGGGACCCGCACGACGATGTCCGAGGTGAGCGTGCCGACGAAGCGATACGCAACCCGGTTAAGTTCCGTTCCCGACAGTGTGTAGGTAGACCCCGACACAGACACTGACGTGTAGTCGAACGCGAACACCGGGTCCTGCCCGAGCCCCACGGTGTACCAGTTGGCGCCGTCCGTGATGAAGACCGCACTGTCGCCGGGCTGCATGGACAAGGACGCCGCGCCGTTAACCAGGTCGCTGCCGGCGCCGTCGACCAGAAGCGCGCCGGTCCCACTGTTACGGACGCTCAGGAAATAGTCGTTCCCGACTGCGGATGCGACGGGCAGGTTAAGTGTCCCCGAACTGCCGGTCCACACGAGCGCCTTGCTGCGGTCGGCGGCGCCCGGCGAGTAGGAACTGTTGAACAGCGTGACCTGTTGCGCCTGAGCCAGCGTGTTCCCGACAGCGACCAGCCCGTAGCCCGCCAGCGAGGCGGCCTGCGCCGAAGCGGTGGCTGCACCGTAGCGGAAAACCCTCCAGTCGCCTGCGGCGGTGGTGTTGCTGGACAGGTAGACCTGCCACTGCTCGCCCGCGCCAAGGGAGCACAGCACGCCACCCCCGCTCTTGAGCACCGTGACGACTGACGGCCCGAGGTTATTGAACAGCACCGTCTGCCCCGGAGCCGTGAGCGTGGCGTCGGGCATGGTGATGGCGAACGCGCCAGTCGGCGTGACGTCGATGATCGAGGCGGCTACCGGCGCGAGGGTGCTGGACTCCAGCGGCCACTCCAGCGTGGTGTCCGCTGTAAGCGACAGGGCCAGATACGATACGTCGGAGGGATAGAGGGTCGTGCCCCCGAAGACTTGCGTGTAGGACACCTACGCCTCCTTGCGGGTGGAGTTGCGGTCGAGGACCTTGGCGAGGTCCTCGCCATTGAGCATGGCGGCGGCGCGGTCGTACATGCTCTGCCAGACCTGTATGCGCTCGTCGTTCTTGAGGAAGGGGGTCGCCTCCAGCAGCGTGCCGTAGAGCAGCAGTTGGGGCGCGTAGTCGGTCAACCAGTTCGTCTGCACCGTGTCGTCAAGCAGCGGCGGCAACTCGTAATAGAGAATCTCGAACGGGTACGTGGCGTCCGGCGTCGGGGCGATCAGCCAGTGGCTGCTGTCGTAGTCGCTGTAGAAATCCGGCTCGGCGGTAAGGCTCTCGTCAGGCCAGTACTGGCGCGAGTACTCGTAGGACCGAGGGAACACCTGCTTGCGGGTAGAGCCCACGCCGATGTTGACCGACACCGTGTCGCGCCAACGGTCGGGCTTGGCGTACACCGACTGGCCGGCTGTGAACTGGCCGGTGACGACGCTGATGAAGCCCTGCACCTTGAGTTCACGGGCGATGCGCCGCTCGGCCAGATTGATCAGGCGCGGAAGCTGCTCGATGATGACAGGGTCGTTCCCGAGCGTGGAGCCACGCTCAAGATACCGCTGCACATCTTCCTTGAGGGTCGTGAAGGTGGTCGTCGTCGCCATGGAGCACCGTTGTCGGGAGCCTTGACGCCGTAGCCCTGTGGTGGGCCGCGACCGCCTCGTCTGAATAGCCTAGCACAATCGGCGCGATGCGCCAACCGAATGGGTTACGCCTCGTTGGTCGAAACCCGCTTCGGGTCGTTGAACCCTGTGACGCGCACCGGCACGATAGGGGCGCTGTTGTCCGGCCAGCGCATGGCGATGCAGCGGTCCTTGGCGAGCCACGCATAGTTGACGCTGTTGGACTGGTTGCCGCCCAGCACACGGTAAGCGGTGGTCGTCTCGCCGGCGTAGAAGCCGACATGCCCACCGCCGGGTCGCTCAAACACGAGGACGCAGCCGAGCGTCGGGGTGACGAGCGGCTCGCCCCACGTCGCCCACGCCTTGGCGCGCACGGCGATGGGCGGAGGCCTGAAGCCTGCGGCTTGGACGCAGTAGCCGGTGAACACGCCGCACCACGGGGTGTCGTCGTTCGTGTAGGCGATGCCGAGCCGTGAACCGAGGGCCTTGGCCCACGACAGGATCGTCGGGTTTGACTTGGCGCCGGGGATCTCCTTCACGCCAATCTGCTTCTCGGCTACGCGATACCAGAGCGGTCCAGTCACCAGAACCTCCACCAAGGCTTGCCAGCGGGCTTGTCGATCAGGGAGACGAGACCCACCCGCTTGGCCTCGCAGTCCTGTAGCGCAACCTCTTGCCGCACGGAGAAGGCGGCGAGGTCCGCGATGGTCTTGACGTTATCCTCCGGCCCCTTGCACGGCTCCTTGAACGCCTGCGGGATCGGCTGCCTTGGCGCTGGGGTCGCGCAACCGGCTAATGCCGTCGCGCCAAGCAGACAACACGCCGTCAGGCACAGGGCTGTCCGCGCTCGGCGCTTTGTATATACGTTGTGTGGCTGCACTGCCCTTCTCCCGGATGACGACGGTTTTCTCGGTGTAGGTCTCTGAGGCTTCAAGCGCCTGTTTGGTGGCGGCGATCTCAGCGGCGGCGACCTGGTTGCGCTTGCGCTGGAGGTCGAACATCACTTTGTAGTAGCCCGCCACGATGAGGCAGAAGACCACGAAGGTGATGGCGAAGGCGATGACGTAGCGCCTCATGTGATGATCTCCTTGACCTCTTCCGCCGTCTTGATGGCTTCGGACTTGAGGCGGGTCAGGTCGACGAGCGTGGCGCCCGCCATGTAGACGAAGGCGAGCATGATGTTCGCAAAGATGAGGCCCAAGCCGATCCACTTGAGAGCGCCCGGGTCGTCGATCTTCCAGACGATGGTGGCGACAGCAAGGCTGTTGACCCCCGTGAACAGGAAGGTGAACAGCCGGCGCCAGAACCACTGGACCTCTTTGATCACACCGCTTCTCCGCGGAAGTAGGCCACGCCGTCCAGCACCTCGCACAGTTCGGGAGGCAGGAGGCGACCGTCCTTGAACGTCAGCACCGCGAAGCCGGAGGTCCACGGCGTGGCGTTGTTCTCCAGATACTCAAACTGCGGGCCGAGCGGGTCGGACAGGGTGCCGGTGTCGACGCCCCAGCGCCGACCATTGTAGTCGGCCCACGGCGTCACGGCGAGGCGGTGCAGGTGGCCCGTCACCATCGACAGGCCGCCCTTGAGGGTGTTGTTGTATGCCGCGTGGATGCCGTTGGCCTGACGATGCTTGATCATGACCGTGTTGTTGACGCGCATGGACCAGGCCAGTTCCCACTCGGGGAACTTGTCGGCGAGCCGCTCAAGGACGCCGTCGTATTGCGGCGCGTTGATGGCGAGCGCCTTGTCGAAGCGCATGTCGTGGTTGCCGATGTTCCAGTCGAGATGGGTTCCGCGCGGGGCGGCGAGAGCGATCTCGTGCAGGCGCTCAAGGCAGGCGTCCAGTTCCTCCTTGACCGAGGGCGGCTGGCCCCAGCCGTGGGGGTCGTGGCGGCTGACCCGGGCGCCGTCGAAGATGTCGCCGTTCGCCACGACGCGGACGGGCTTGAGCCGCTTGATCAGGGTGAGCAGCGCCTCGTTGGCGACGGTGCGGTTGCCGGGCCAGAAGTGGGCGTCGGAGAAGATGACGATGTGGCCGTTGTCGACTTGGATGGTGCGCTCGCGGGGGTAGGACCAAGCCTGCGTGTAAGTCGATTGCATTGCTCCCGAAGTGGTTGCCGGGTGCGTCTCAAGCACGATTCCGCGGTCCACCATCCGCTGGCGTCGGCGATATACGGCGCGGACGTCGATGTTGAGTGTGCGGGCGGTTGCGGCGGGCGAGCAAAGGCTTTCCCGCCATGCGGCGATGAACTGTTCGTCTGTGTGTCGCACGCAATGCTCCTTGCGGCTGTTACAGGGGGGCCTTCGTATCCAACTTGTCGTAGATTTTGTCCAGCAGTTCGTGGATCCGCCCGATGTCCTGACGGAAATCGTCCTTGGACACATACTCTTTGGGCAGGTCGGCGCGCAGGGTGGCGAGGTCCACTCGCAACTCCTTCACGGCGCCCCACAACTCACGCATGAACCAACCCCCTAGCGCCATGACCAGAGCCGCAAGGGTTTGCAGGATGGCGTCCCATTCCATAGCGGTTAACTCCAGTCATGCCGGGGCGGGTAGACCCAGCGCTTCTCGTAGCGCTGCTCAAGGCCCGGGGGCGGATCGTATTGGCCGGGGCGCTTGCCCTCGTCACGCTCGATGGCTTTCTCGCAGTGGTCGGGGTCAAACAGGTCGAGGAAACGGCAGAAAATGCAGGCCAGCTTGCGGCCACGGCGCGCATCCTTCCCCGCCCGCGAGGACAGTCGCTCGTCTTCGTCCCCGCCGAAAATCACGTTCAGCAGCTGGCTCAACGCGATGCCGACATTTTGGATGTAGCGACCGACGGTCAGTTTTGGCGTGGGCAGACCTGAAATCTTGCCCTCATCCCGCTCGCGCGCTTTTGCGCAATGATCCGGGTCAATCCATCCGAGCAGAACGCAGAGGATGCAGGGAACAAGACGGCCCTTCTCCGTGTCCTTATCGATCCGCGACGATACCGTTTCATCCGGCGATCCGCCCGTGACCGCGTTCAGCAGCTGGTCCAGCACCACAAAGAGCCGCCGGAAGTAGGTCAGGATCGGGCGTCCGGGGACGTAGGTCTCCTGCTGCGGAAATTCCTTCCTCACGGATTTTCCCCAGCAAGGATTTGCACCGCCCGCCCGGGTCCAATCAGCCCCGCGTCCTCAAGGTCCGGAATGCCCTCCTGAATGTCGGCGTCCGACAGCCGGATGACCGTCGCCGCGTCGAGCATCGCCTGATAGTCCTCGACGATGGGGTTGACCTTCGCAGCGGAACGGATGGCGATGCGCTCGGCCTGGGTGAACAGCCGCAGGAAGTCCACCTTGTGCAGCTCGTCCACCGGCTCCGGTTCGGGAGGCGGGGGCGTGAAGGGGAAGAAGCCCTGATTGACGTAGCCGAGTTCCACAGCCGCGTCGGGCACGGCGGCGGACAGGTCGGCAAGGCAGGCGTCCGACAGGCCCACCAGTTCGGTGGGAAGCGGGGCGGGGTCGCCCATGAGGGTGTCGGGGAGGGTCTTGCGTTGGTAGAGCATCAAAGGTCTCCGACCGAGTTAGTCAAAGCGAAAGGCGTCGGTGTGTATGTCGGCGTGGCGTTGTTTGGCGTCACGGTAGTGGTTGCGAGGCTGGACGAGGTCTCACTGTAAGCCCACGCCGCGTCTGCAAATGCCGAAACGGAATACTGCAACGCGCCAACCGTGCCCGTCTTTGAGCCATCCGCTGGCACTTTTCCGACGAGAAAGTCGTCTGCGTTTGTTGACACCTTTCCGGTGAAATACACATTGTTCCCGGAAACAGCGACGCCATTCCCTTCGCTGCCCCCGCCGCCGCTAACTGTGCGCTGCCACAAAAGCCTCCCGCTTGAGGAGTATTTGGCGAGGCAGAGCGCCGATCCTTGCGTCCCGCAGGCGTAGACGTCGCCAGAAGCGTCCACCGCCACCGCATTAAACACGCCGCCGCCCAGAGACCGCGACCACTGCTGGGAACCCGAGGGGTCGAAGCACACAATGACGGCAGCCGCCGATTGCTCCTCGCCGACAACATAAAACCGGCCCGAGGGTGACGCTGCGACATCTTTGGCGTTGAAAGACCCTGTAATTTGCTTCTGGAACTGCACGGCACCGGCTGAATTGAGTTTCGCTACGAGGCCAAACTCAACGCCGCAAACGTAGGAGTTTTCATCCGCGTCCAGACTTACGCCGTTGAAATACTGCGGAGAATTGCCGCCGCCATATTCAAAAAGTCGCGCCCAGTCTACGCCGCCCGAAGTTGTGTATTTGACCACTGAACTTCGGCACTGAAACGGAGAAAAGATCAAAAGTTGCCCAGCCGCGTATGTGCTTCCGGTTTTTGCGACCGCACATGAAAGAAACCTGGCGCCATTGCCCGATTGATCGGTGTTTCTTTGGACTTGGATATCGCCCGCTTGAGAGATTGAGGCGAAGAAGCCAACTGCGCCGCTTAGAAAGTTTCCGCTCACCAGATTTGCGGATCCCGCGGGGTTCGCGACAACGGAAACGTCGCCCTCGCTTGAACCGATCGTCGGCGGAAGCGTGTTTGACCAGAGTAGTTGCCCGCCGGGGGTAAGCCTAAAAACGCTTACCGGGAAGAGGCCTCCCGCGCTTGATCCGGCGACAATGCATCTCCCCGCGTCGTCGACTGATATGCTGAAGCCGCGATTTTGGTTGGCGTTTCCGAGTATGGCGAGCCAGTGAGAGCTCGCCCCCTTCTTCCGCCCATCCATCCCCTGAGCCTGCATCCTCATGCCGCCCTCGAACAGGCTCTGGGTCCCAGCAGCCATGCTCATGGACTGGGCTGTCAGACCAACAGGACCGAGGGTGTTGACAGGCATGTTAGTAGCTGAAACCCTCGGCGCGGAACACAACGCCGTTGGCCAGCGACACGCCAATCGCCACATACAGCGTCTCGGAGGCGTTCAGGATCAGCGGACTGCTGTCCGAGTAGCCGAAGTCAACCGCCGTCTGCCCGGTGGTCTGCGCCACCGTGTAGGCGGGCATCAGCACCGAGCGCATGAACCGCTTGGTCGTGCCGCCGTCGTTCGAGACGTAGAGTTGCAGTTCAGTGGCCGCCACCGTCGCCCGAGCCAGCGCCGTGAGCCTCGTGACCCGCACGCCGTTGGCCGAGGTCCGGGCCAGTTGCGCCAGAACCGCCGTGCCGCCGCCCGTCGCGTTCGACGTGGCGTTGGAGCCGTGGGTGAAGGTGTAGGCGTCCACGCCCGTCACGGTGATGGTGTATGCGCCCGAGGGCGTGATGCCGCCGACCGCAGCTGCACCGCTGATCGTGACCTGCATCCCCGTGAAAAGGCCGTGATCGGGGTGTGAAACCGTCACCACAGCCGAGCCGTTCGTGACCGTGAACGGGTTGGGCGGCAGCAGGTCCTGCCGGGTCAGCAGCACGCTGTTGGTCGGCGTGTCCGTGTAGGTGCTGTTCGCCGTGGTGGCGACGGCGGTCGCAGCCCAAGGGCGCTGCGGCGTGACGATTGAGGTGGGGGTTACAGCCATTAGGTTCAGTCCTCAGAGAGCGGCGGCCATGGCGACGACCTGCGCCAGCGAGGGGCCGGACGACGTCGACGCGATGGTGATGGAGCCATTGCCGTTGGTGATGCTGATGCCGGTCCCCGCCGTAAGCGTGGCTTTCGTCAGCGTGTTGCCGGTGTTGTTGCCGATCAGCAGTTGCCCGTTGGTGTAGGACGTCTGGCCCGTCCCGCCGTTCGCGACTGGCAGGGTGCCGTTGACGCCAGCCGACAGGGAGACGGTGTTCTTCTCCCACAGGCCCGTGCTGCTGTTGAACACGATGGTCTGGCCATTGGACGGCGACTGCGCGGCCACGTCGTGCAACTCGTCCAACTCGTAGCCGTTCTGCACCTTGACGAACAGCTCACCGAGCGTCGGGTGGGCGTGCTCAACCACCGCCACATAGACGAGGTGCGTCGGGGCGAACGGCTTTGTTCCCGTCAGCGCACCCGGCGTCGCGCCGCTGAGATACAACTGCTGGCCGTCGGTGAACGCCGAGGTGTCAAGGCCCGTGACCCGACCGATGACCGTCACGTTGCCATTGGTGTTGTTCGGCAGATCCGCCGACATGACGCCGAGGGTCTGCGCCGACGTCGCGTCGCTGTTCGCCTGTGCCCGTGCGACCGTGGGAACCTGGCCGACAGCGCCGTTGATGTAGACCGCCGTGCCCTTCGTCAACGTGCTGCCGGTGTTGTTGCGAACCTGCACGATCATGTTGGTCGACGCCGCCACGGCGAGGTCGATGGCCGTCGTGCCCGTGATCACGACCGACCCGTCCGCCGACGAGACCGTCTGCACGGCGGTGTCGGCCTTCGTGCCCTGCGCCGCCGTGGCGTAAGCCGTGGAGTTGGTGGTCGCTGCGGTCCCGAGGCCGAGGTTCGTGCGCGCCGCCGCAGCGGTCGTGGCGCCCGTGCCGCCGTTGGCCAGAGCCAGAGTGCCGCCAAGGACGACGGCCCCGTTGGTCGGCGTCGACGGCGTCAGGCCGGTCGTGCCGCCGCTGAACGACGAGACCGCTGCGCCGGCGATGTTCAGCGTGGAGAACTTCACCTTGTAGGTGACGCCGCCGATGATGTAGGGCAGGTAGCCGTTCGCGTCCGCCCCGAAATACTCGGTCAGTTGGGAGATGCGCGTCGGGACGAGGTTGCTGGGAACGCTCACGGCAGCAGGAACTCCTCAAAGTCCTCGGTGACGAGGAAGTAGTCGCCGTTCTCCAGAATCACGCCTGCGGGGTCCGTGGCGATGCTCTCGTCGGGCCGCACGAAGCGCAGCGTGATGTCCTCGGTCTGGCGAGCCGGAAGCCGGTAGGGGTCGAACTCGTCGAGGTCGTCCTTGCAGACCATCAGGCCCGGGAAGTTCGGATCGGATTGCAGGTCGTCAAGCGAGAACTTGCGACTGCACCGCGCGCACAGCGCAATGCCAAGGGTCGAGCGGCCACGGGTGTCAAGGTAAAGCGGCATCGGGCTTACCTCGTGTAGGCGCTGATGTTGGGCGCCCAGCGGATGGGCGAGTTGTCGCGCTCCTCACCCCACGCCTCAAGTTCAGCCTGTAGGGCCTTGGCGTCGAGCAGCGGGATCATGTCGGCGGGCACTTCGGGGATTTCCGACGCCAGCTTGGCGGCGAGCATGGAGATTACAGCGTCGAGCCACCGCTGCGGGACCTCGACGTCGTCGGTCATCTTGCCGACGTCCATGATGTGCCGGTGGCGCCACGCGACGATCTGGTAGACGGTGGAGCCGGCGGCGGGCACCGGCCACAGGTGCATGACCGGCGCGGGAACCTGCCGGTCGAACCAGTATTGCAGGGGGCGGAGCGACTTGAACGCCTTGTTGGGCAGGTTGGTGTAGTCGTCCTTGTTCAGCCTGCCGAATGGGATTTCCGTCGGGTTGTTGCCGAAGTAGACTTGGCTGTAGGACAGCGTGCCGCTCGTGGCGCGCACCCGGAAGTAGGGCGCGGAGATGATCTGCGAGAGGTCGAACCACGTCCACTCGCCAGCGGAAGCGGACGGCGTCTCGGACTGGACGGTGGTCCACCCTACGCCGTCTGTAGACCGCTCGAAGATGATCGGCACGGCGGCTGCGGCCCACAGCACCCCGACGGTGGTGACTGGCGTGTCGGTTCCGAACGATGTGCTGTAGGTGGTCGAGGTGACGGTGTTGGCGCCGGTCACTTCCTGCAAGACGCGCAGGTTGACGTTGAGGATGTCGACAGTGCCTGCGGGCAGGGTGACGTCGCCAACACCCTCGTAGAGCGGCACGATGATCTTCTCAACGCACCACAGCGGCACGCCGCGGTTGGCGAGGTTGGAGGTCAGCAGGTAAAGCTGGTCGCGAGCAATGTCGATCTGCTCGCCGGACACGGTCTCGGGCAGCATCTTCGCACGCCGGAAGGCGTTGTCGATCACCCGTCGGGTATCGAACACCGTCTGCGAGATTGTGCCGGAGTAGGCCATGGCAGGTCCGCTGTTGGGGTCAGCAGTCCGCTAGTCGCAGCAGACCTGTCTGGCGAGATTGTATAGGACTAGGGCCGGTCTAGCAACCGACCTTGCCGCCGTTGCGCATTTTGGCGGGCACCTTGGCGCCAGCCTTGCGGGCCTCGCTCAGGCCGATGGCGATGGCCTGCTTGCGGCTGGTGACTTCCGGCCCCTTCTTCGAGCCGCTGTGCAGCTTGCCGCGCTTGAACTCGCCCATGACCTTGCCGACCTTGGCCATGCCGCCTCTGGCGTAGTTGGCGGATTCTTCGGTCTCGTAGACCGTCTTGGTGCTGTTCTTGTAGCCCTTCATGGGTCAGATCCTTGGTTAGCAGCGCCATGCTCGCAGCGACTTGTTGATGCGGCTGTTGGGGTCTTTGGCGGCTTTCGGAAACATCTTCGCCTGTCCGGCGGAGCGGGCGCAGAAGGACTTGCGGCGAGCCGCGTCCTTCTCGGTCTTGGGGTTCGGGGCGGGCGGCTTCAGGCCCGGCTTGCCGGGATTGGCGCGATTGTAGGAGGCACGGCCCTTGGCATTAAGGCCCCCGGCTTCAGACTGTCCTGCTTTTCGGGTCCAAACCGGAGACTTGGCCTTGCCGCCCTCCGACATGTAGACCGTCTTCGTGGTGTCCGTGTAGCCCTTCATCGTCAGAAATCCGGCATGAGCGGGCCGCCGGAGCGGACGAGGGGTTGGCGCATGGCGGCCTCCAGAGAGCCCATGGCGCCCTGCTGCTGGCGCAGGGCGGGGTTCGACGCGGCGCCGGCGAACGGGGTGCCTTGGGCCTGACCCGGCGGCCCCGCGGCTCCCGGTCCCGAAGGAGCGGCGGGAGACGGGAGCGCACCTGCGGAGGGAACAGGCGGGCGGGGAGGCTGTCCGGGCGGCGCAACTTGCGCTCCATTGAACAGGCCCAAGGCTTCTTGGATGGCGGCTCTAGCCCGTTCTGTCTGCTCTCTGAGTGACAGGTCGTACGATCCGCCGTACATGGCTTACACCCACACGAGTTCGCCGACAATGGCGTTCAACCCGACAGCCGTCGCGTCGGCGTCCGCCGCGCCAGTCACCGTGGTGAGCCCAATGCCGGTGGTGAAGGTGAACGCGCCACCCTCGCTGTAGAACGTGTTGACGCCGTTCGGTGGGATGCCGATGGTCCGCACGACGCCCGTGCCCGCCGTAGGGGCGGTGGCCTGGTTGTGCAGCTTGACATAGACCCACGCCGCCGTGGTGTTGCTGAACGACCAGCCCAGCACCTTGCCCGCCGCCGCCTTGACGAGGGTCGGGTTGGTGGTCGCCGCCGACACGAGGTGGGTAGCCGACGATCCGGAAGCGGTTGCGCGGTACTGGACACCCACGTCGCCGATAAGCGCGGTGCTCGCCACAAGGGCGGGCTGGGTGAACGTCACCGTAGACGTGCCTTGCAGGGTCACCGGCATGGTGCTGTTGAACGGCTGCGGTCGCACACTGTTGACCGCGACGTTCACGGCACCGTACTTCGTCAGCGACACCATGCCCAGCGTCCAAGTCGTGCTGGACGCGGGGGCTACAGAGCCGTTGGTGCTGCGGATCTGCAAGAACAGCGGGGTGCTTTCCTCCGGCAGGTTGACGACCCGGCTTGCGCGCGCAGTCGTCGCCACCGTCGTGCTGGAGGCCACAAGCTGGTCGAGGAGGGACGACATGCCGTCCTCAAGGGTGACGATGCCCATGTGGCCGGGCGACGCCGTGGTGTTGATCGTGGCGACGGTGTCGCCAGAAGCCCACCCGCGACGGCCCGTGTCGTAGTTGACGTTGGTGGCGACGGTGCCGGTGTAGTTGCAGCGGGCGAAGTTCCAGCCGTACAGGGAAAGCGTCCCGGAGCCCGACACCGGCCAGCCCGCCACGGTGAACGTGACGCTGTTCGGCGTGGCGGAAGCGATGACGTAGCGCCCGGGGATGCCCGCCGCGCCGGTGATGGCGCCCATGCTGACCGACTGGCCGACATTGGTGCTGTTGAACGGGTTGGTGTTGTTGGGGAACGTGACCGTGACGCTGGTGGCGCTGTTGATCGTGTAGGCCAGGTTGTCACCGACGACGTCGACCAACTCCACCACGAAGTTGTTGTTGGCGATGCGCTGCGACAGGATCGACTGCCAGCGGAGCGTCGCGGAGTCCATCCACGAGACGACTGAGCGGATGATCACTTCGGAGTTGGCGGTGGTGCCGGACGCGATGTTGAGGTTGCCGCCGGACTGCGAGATCGTGTGCCCCGTGCCGATAGGGCCGATTTGCCGGAACCACGTAGGGTCTACGCCCGAGGCGAGCACCCTTGCAAAGGTGGTGCGCCACAGGTCTTGGCCTCCGGACACCGACAGGGTCTTGGTCCCGTCGTTGTTGTCGAGCGCTGTGACCTTCTGGCCATCCAGAAACATGTAGTAGGGCGTAACGGTCATGCACAATGCTCCTCGGAGTGAGGCGGGGCTCGCGCCCCGCCCCTATCAGATACCGACGGTCTGGACGTAGTTGACGGTCACACGGACCTGCCCGACGGTCGGCTGGCCGACGGAAGTCGCCGTGGCCACGACGGTGGTCGTGGCGCCGATGTCGTCCATAGCCGCCAGTTGCGCCGCGGTGAAGGTCGGGATGGTCCGACCCGCAGTCCGGGCGTTGACGCCGGAAGCGTACTGGGTGCCGGCGGCGACAGTGCCTACGGTCAGCGTCGTCGAGGTGGCGCTGTCGTAAGCGGTCAGCACGTCGCAGATGATGTTAACGATCTGGCTGTTGACCGGGAGGTTGATCGTCGCGCTCTGGACCAGAGTCGCGTCGCGGTTGACCAGCACGGTCTGCGAGAGCACGGCCAGTCCGACGTTAGAGCCGCCCGGAGACCCCGGGGGTCTGTCCCCGGAGGCCAGAGGGCCGGTGAAATCAGTTTGAGCCATTTGGCGGTTCTCCGAAGGGTTACAAAGCTACAGGGTAGAGGCCGGGATTGCTCCCGGCCTCAAGCCCTTAGATGCCGGCGGTACCGAAGAGACCACGGGGGTCGGACCACCCGAACGCGTAGCGTTCTGTTGCCTTGTAGCGCATGGAGTCGGTTTCGAAGTCACCTTCCATGGACTTCTCAAGGCCGCGACGCTTGGCCAGCTTCAGCCCCTCGGGCGCATCGGTCTGGATCCACCAAGCGGTGGTCGAGGTGATACGGGCGAGGTTGGCTTGGCCCTCGGACAGCATACCCATCGACTTGACGGGGTTGATGTCGTTGTTGGCCGTGCCGGCGCGGAGCGCGGAGTTGAGCAGCACTTCGGCTTGGAAGGTGTTGGACGGACCGATCACCAGCTTCTTCGGCGTCAGACGGATGCGCTTGCCGTTGTTGTCCACGGCGTTACGGATCTGAATGAGCATCTGCTCCAGCGAGGTCTGAGACAGCGCCGCAGCGGTGTTCAGTTGGTTGGAGTAGGTGCCGTTGACGATGGGGTGGCTGGGGCTGATGAGCGACACGCCGTCACCGCCCGGGAACGCGCCGTTGAAGGCACGGTTCAGGACGTTGGCACCGAGGGTCTCCTTGGTCTCGATCAGCGACTGAGCGAGGTGCTTGGAGTAGGTCTGCCCGATGCGGATGTGATCGCCGTCCTCAACCAGGACCTTGGTCAGCGCGAAGGCCAGACCGTAGACCCGGTAGATGTACCGCTGGAGGAACAGCACGCCACCCGACTGATAGGTGACAGGCATGCCGTCCGGGAGTTCCGGCGCGGCGCCCATGCCGTACAGCATCACTTCCTCGTGGTAGTTCCGCGGGGTGCCTTGGAACTCCTTGAAGACCTGCTTCCACTCGTCAGCGCGCTGGTTGTACACGCCGTCGAACGATTCATTCATGATCGGTTCGACGATGGAGCGGAAGTCGGTTGACCTCATGGGATTAGCCATAGTGTGGGTCCTCCTTAGAAGGCAACGCGGTCAGCGACGAACTGGTGTTCGGCGATCTGGACCTGAAGAATGACGAAGGCGTCCCCGAACGCATTGTCGGGACCGGGCGAGGCGTTGATGATCCGCAGCGCCGCATTGGCGGACGGCGTCAGCGTGGCGGCGTCGAGCATAAGCTGCGACAGGCCAGTGACGGTGGAGCCAGCGGTGATGACCGTGTAGTCCGCCTGCGATCCGATGTCGGACACGGCGATGGTCGCCGAGGACTGGATTTCGTAGACGATGGTCGGATCGACTGTGACGTAGGCCACGATGTCGGTGGCGGCGGTGGAAGCCACCCAGCGGTTGGACACGCGGCGGCGCCCCTCGCTGTCGGTGAACTCGACGCCTTGGAAAGTACCGACGAAGCGGTCACCGATGGCGGCGGCTTCGACGGTACCGTTGGTGCCGATCTTGATCGGCTGGTTCTGGAGAATGTTCACGCCGTAGCCCGTCAGGATCGACATAGCGACGGGACGAATCACGCCGCTGGGAGAGTAGACGGGACGAAGGCCGAACGGCTGGGAAGTCGCGGGCATATGCGTCTTACCTCATTCGAGTGGGTTTATGGACCCGCCCTATGAGGTGAAGACCCCACGGACGGAAGGACTGGAGCGAAGCGATGCCGTGCCGTCACCCATCTGCACCTGTGACCCTGCCCTGTTGGCTTCTTCCACCAGGTTCTCGGTGGTGTCGGCCATGCGTTCTTCTTCGCGGGCGGGGGCGTCGTGGTGGTTTTCCTGCATGAACGCTTCGTAGAGGTTCAATGGCAGTTTGAACGCGAGCATCTCGTTGATGCCGATCATCCCTGCGTACTCACCCGTTTTCTGGGTGGCGTAATCCAGACCGGGTGCGTCTTCCGCAGTCACCGGGCTGTACCCCAGCATCATCCTGCGATGGATGCTGTCGCGGGGGTTCGTCGTCGTCAACCAGCACACGTGGTAGCCGGGGATCGGAGGCAAGTCAGGCAGCGCATCGTTGTGCATCTGCATACGGAACATGGCGAGCCGGTCGTCATCAGTCCTCACGCGGTCCTCGGTGACATTGCGGTCTTCCGAGGCGCGGGACCGGCGTCCAGCACCGATTTCCTTCTTAAGCCTATCATCATCTTCAAGCATTGTCGCGTCCTTTTTTACCGGGGGGTGTTCTTCTGCCGTTCGGCGATCTGGCGGAGCATCTTGTTGCGCATGGCGGGGTCGTCCCAGTAGCCCGCTTCCTCAAGGGATTGGCGGATTTCCGGCGTCACATGCACTTGGATTTTGCGGCCAGCAGTCGGGGTGTGCTCGCGGGTGGCGCCCATCGGCGGAGCCTTCTTGCGCGGAGCAGGAGCGGGCTCCTCGGCGGGAGCGGACGCGCCGCCGAAGCGGGCCTCCACGCGACGGGTCAACTCGCGGTAGTAGCCCTCGGTCGTCGGGTCGTAGCCCTCCGCCAGAAGCCCTTGGTCGATGCGGCGGGTGAGAACCGACGCCTCGTCCTTGCCGTTCGGGTTGTACCACGGGTTGGCCTGCACCCATTGCGTGGCGTAGGTGCGCACACGCGGGTCGACAGGCGGCGACGGGTCACGCCGCGTCTCGGTGAACCGCTGCTGCTCGGCGGCGACCTGATCGGCGCGGTATTTCGCCTCGTCGCGGAGGCGGATGGCCGCGGCCACGTCCTCGCCGTTGCCCGCCTCCACCGCCCGGGCGATGATCATCTCGGCCTGACGCACCTCGTCGCGAGCGACGTCAAGCTGCTTGGCGAGGTTGGCCTCGGCCTGCGTGAGGTGAACACCCTCGATGTTGTTGACCTTGCGGGCCAACTCCATGTTGATGTCGCGCAAGGCGCGGACCTCGGCCTCAAGCCGCTCTTGGGCCTGCTTGCGAGCCTGCCGGCGCTTCTGCCGCTTGACGCGGTTGCGGTTGACGATGTCGTCTTCCGCGTCGTCCTGGCTCTCCGCTAGGCGCTCGTCGTCCTCATCGTCGTCCTCGTCTTCAGGCTCCTCGGGCTCCGGCGCCGCGGCTTCGGGCTCCTCGGTGGACTCGGGGATCTCGTCGACCTCCACGATCTCGATGTCGTCATCTTCGGTCATAACGTCAGCCATGAACGGCTCCTTCAGGCTAGATGAAGGCCTTGATGGCCAGCGGGTCGCCGGTCACAAGGCCAAGGATGTCGAGGTCGTTGAACAGGGCGAGGATGGCTTCATCCTCTCCATCATCCGTCATCACCGTCCAGCGATCTCCGCCGTACTTCGGGACGCGAATAAAATCGCCCGGCGCGCACCACGCACCTTCAGGCCATTCAGTCATCGTGTTGCGGTTCTTGAAGGCGAGTTCGCCAACGGCCAGAACCTTGGCCACCTGAGTGTTGTAGTGCTCGGTCTCACGGGTCTCGGGGGTCAGGAAGATGCCGCCCTTCGTGACCTTCTTGGGGGTCCGAAACTGGACCAAGACCCGTGACCCGAACGGCCTGACCAGCGGGTCGCAAGGCGGAAACGCCTCGTCTACGGTGCCGTAGTCAAAGGTAATCTTGTTTGCAAGGCTTTGCATGTGTGCTCCTTAGATGTCGAACTTGCCGCGTTCCGATTCCTCAAAAAGGTTCGCGATCAGGTTCCAGGTTCTCTCGTATCCCTCATAGAGACCGACGGCTCGGCCATACTCAAAGGCGTCTCGCCCAGAAGGCGTAATCAGGAGGCCCCGGGCGAGTTCAGCTTGCGCCTCCTTCAGCCTCCTGATCAGCGTGTCGGGATTCATTTGGGCGGCAGAGGCCCCTTGCGCGCGTTGTCAGGGCGCGGCTTGCCGGTCGTCGCCAGCATGTGATGTTGGGGGATCGGCCCCTTGGTCTTGTTCGTCGGGGTTTTAGCCATCAGGAGATGTCCTCTAGGGCTGGGGGTTGGGGTTCGGGTTCACCGCCGGCTCGTCGCCGCCCACATGGGCGAGCAACATGGCCGTCTGGTTGTCGGCGTCGTTCATGGCGACGCGAGCCTGCATCTCCATCGCAGCCCGCTGGTCCTCGGCCTGCTGCTGCATCTGGTCGGCCTGCATCTCAGCCTCCAGCTTGGCCTGCTGCATCTGCGCGTCGACCTGATTGTCCTGCTGCTCGATCTGGAGGCGCTGGGCGTCGTATTGCGCCTTGGCCTGATCCGCCGCCGCCCGACGCTCGGTCTCGGCCATGGCGGCTTGGACAGCGGGGTCCTGCGGGGCTTGCGGCGACAGGGACTGGAGCATCTGCACGGCCTGCTCGATGACCGGCGGCATGTCGCCGAACGCCTCGGCGGCGCGCTGCGACACGGTGTTCGACGCTTGCGCCAGCATCCGGTCGAAGGACTGCTTGTCCGCCACGCTCTTGTTCTCGCGCACGGCGTCGCCCATGTCCATGCCGGTCGCCTGATTGCTCAACTCGTAGACCTGCTGGGCGTACCACAGAGCCATGTGCTCCTTGATGTGGTTCAGCACACCGGGCAGGAACTGCGGGGCGATCAGCCGGTTGGCCCCAAGCACCGGGTTCAGCATGTAGCCGAGGTGCGCCTCCAAGTGGGCGATGTGGTCCTGCTGCGGGAAGGCGATGACAGGCCGGCCCATGGTCATGGCCACGTTCTCGGCCACCGCGTTCTGCTCCTTGGGCTCGACGGGCGGCACCAGCAGGTCAGAGGCGTTGGGGACCTTCAGCGTCTCAAGGATCCGCTCCTCCACCTTGCGGGCGTTGTAGAGGTTCGGCTGGACCGCCGCCCGCTGGGCGATGGTCTGGATTTGCGCGATGCGCTGGGTCTCAGAGAAGATGTTGGGGTCGCTGACGGGGATGACGTCCATCGGCCCGGCGAAGTCAGCCCGGGTCGCGATCTCCTCGCCGAGTTCATCCTCCTGCGCATCGTCGTCGAGATACATGCCGTTGAGGCGATGCAGGATATCCAGCAACCGGCCCATGGCGTTGTGAAGCCGCATGTGGATGGCGCTGAACACCACCATCCCCTGCTCGATCTTCGCCATGGTGGTGCCGACGGGCACGTTGGCGTTGCCATCGGACACGTCGTCCATGGTGGTGCGCACGACGCCCTTACCCGACTCCACAAGGAAGCCGAGCAGTTGGAACAACACGGCAGAGGGCTGGTTGAACGGCAGTGGCATGGCCACCTTGCGGATGTCGTCCGCGCCGATGCCGCCCTCGATCTGCGCCACTTGCGTGGGCTGGATGTCGATGGTCTGGCCACCAATGCCTGCGCCCTTCAGTTGCAGCATGGTCTGACTGTTGCTGATGTGCGCCGAGTCTAGGAGCGCCCGCAAAGCGCCCGTAGCCGCGGCGGACAGGCCGCCGATCATGTGCGTGATGCCGATGGGGTAGGCGCCCCGCCACGGCACGAAGGGGAACTCCACGAACCACTGGAGTTCTTCCTCGGTCTCGTCGTCCTCGTCCCAGTTGCGATAGATGCTCAGGACGCAGGACGTCGACTTGTCTATCGTGATGATGTAGGGCGCCGGCCCGTCCGTGCGGTCGTCCTCGATGTCAACGGTAGTGTGGACCTCGAAGACCGTGCGCAGGCCGTCCTCGTTGTACGCGGTCTCCTCGCGCCCCTCGACCTTGTCGTTGGCGACGTCCGCCTTGGTGCGGTCGGGGTCCATGCCCACCGGAACCAGGTCCACGTCGCGATACATGCCGGACTTGACGCGCTGGTCGTAGTCCAGTTGCGTCAGGTACTGGACGTGGGTCTTGCGCTGCGCCGTGTAGAAGTTGGTCGCCGCGAACGGAATGAGCATCTCGTCGATAGCGACGAACAGGAAGCTGGGGCGGTTCTTCGCCTCTTTCCAGCCGACCTTGAGGTATTGCGCCCCGCCCAGCGGCACCTGCGTCAGAAGCTGCTCCAGTTCCGAGCGGAACTCCGGCGCCTGCTTCGTCAACTGCCAGTTCATGTAGGCCGTCTTGCGACGGGCCTTGGCGATCTTGTCGCGGGTGACCTTGCCGGGGATGAAGTCCTTGACCGGCCCGTTCGCCGGGAACAACTCCTTGATGGCGCGGGACGAGAAGTCGACACACGCCTCGGTCAGCAGCGGGTGGACCACGCGGCTGGCCCCTTGGAAACCCGCCCCGCCGGGAGCGTCGTCCCCAAGGCCTGTGCGCCGGATGCCCTCCTCATACTGCTCGTCGCGCTTGGACCGAGCCTCCCGGTCACGCTCCACGAACTCAAGGATTTGGCTGGCCAGCGTCTTGAGTTCGGTGTCTGGCAGCGTCTCGGCCAGGTTCTGGAGGAACTCCGCAGACGGCCCGTCGCTGTCGTCCTCGTCCAGCGTGACGATAGCGCCGCCGTCCTCAGTGTCGACGACGTCGGTCTCCTCGTCCTCCAGTTCGTAAACCTCGCTCTCTTCCGGCTGATCGTCTTCGGGATCCATGCGGGCCTCAGATAGCGTAGGGGTTCACGCGAGTTTTCGGCGGGGCCGGGGCCTCGCGGACGGACTTGCTTTCTCGCTTTACACCGGAAAGCAGGCCCTTGTCCATGATTACGCGCGCGGCCTGACTGAAAACGTCCACGAAGTCGTCGTGCTTGATGGAGCCGCCGCCCCGGAATGAGCAGAGTTGGTCCAGCGCGGGCTCGGTCCAAGTGCGCGGCTTGCCGGGCCGCTTTTCGCTTTCGGGTAGCCAGAAATAACCACGGGCGAACAGATGGCTTACCATGTGCAGGCGGGCCAGCTTGTCGGCGCGACCGGGGTTGTAGGGATAGGCGTGTATGCCTTCCTTTGACAGCGACTGGCGCAGGCTGATGCCGCTGCCCTTGTCCTCGATGACGAGCAGATCGGGCTTGCGACCGCTGGTCATGGGCTTGGAGGGGCCGAACATTGGCTTGATGAGCGAGGTGTCCTCGTCATCGCCGTAGGCCACGTTCAACTCGCGCTTCACCCGGGTGATGAGGTCTGGCATCCCGAGGTGGTCGCTCCAGCAATCGAGGACCAGCACGTTCATCACGTCCTCGTGCCAGAAGATGCCGAACACGGCGCAGGCCGACGGGTCGGGGTCGTGGGTGCGCTTGTTGAGGGTCCGCTCGGTGAAGGCCGTGTCGAGGGACATGATGATCCACTCGAACTTGGGCAGCGGCTTGCTGGCCGGCCACATCTTGAACCACGAGCGGGCGATGATGCCGCCCTCCTCGGCGTCGATCAGTTCGCCTTCCAGTTCCTGACGGCCAAGTTTGGTGCCCTCGTACTTCTTGAGCGCCTCGAAAAAGGACGGCGCCAGGTTCTCCCGGTTGTCGTAGGTCGAGCCGCGGACGATGATGCGGCCCGGCTTGGGCTCCGTCAGCTTGCGGATCAGGGTTTTGGGCTTGGGCGTCGAGGTCCACATGACCTGCGGGTGGCGACCGAGACGCAGGCCGAACATGGCCATGTCCCACGTCTCCTCGTCACGGCTCCAAGCCGCCAATTCATCACCCCACAAGGCGGCAAATTGGGGACCGCGCAGGCGCTCCGGCTCCTCGGCGCTGAATCCCCGGATTGCGACGCCGTTAATAAGTTTGATTTGCAGATTAGTCTTGTTGTAGTCTTCAACGAGTTCTGGCGGGATGACGTTAAGCAACCCGGAATGGCCTTCAAAACAGGTAAAGCGCACGTCATTAAGAGTTGGCGCGATTACTGCATGAGGAAGGCGCTCAGTGTCCCTGTATGCTTTCTTTCCGAGCCACTCAGCGCCAATGCGGGTGTTGTGCGTCGGGATCAGCGCCTCGCCGCACAGGAACATACTGTTCGGGCTGTCGACCGTCAGGCAGCGCATGGGCGCCGGCGCCACCTCTTCGGCGGCGACGATCATGCGGTGGAAAGCCGCTAGATCGTCGCCAATGGACCCCCAACGGACGGTATACTCGCCGTTTTGCGCCTCAATCGGCGCCACCACCATACCCATGGAGCGGACGAGTTCTAGGACGCTTTTCGCCTGCGTTTCGGACTTGCAGACCACCCCCGGGCCGCGGTTCGGCCTGTTTGAGAGCCCGCTCAACAGGTACAGCCGCTGCTCCCATGAGGTTTGCAGATATTCAGACGGTATGGGGTCCGCGGTGTCGGTGAGACGAAAGCCAAAAGCCCACAACTCCCCGATGTCGATGCCTTTGTCGGCATACTTTAGTTCCCGGCAGGCCGGGATGCGGTGGTTCGGTTTCCCGTCCGCCGTGAACAGGGTTTTGACGATTTCGTCGGTCGTCCTGACCTTGGCCGCCGGCAGTTTGGCCCAACCCTCCGGCAGATAGTCAATCGCCCCGAGATCCTCGGCCAAAAACGTGACCCACAGGTGGTCCTCGCAGGCCGTGATCGTCGCCCCGTCGCTAAAAGTCAGGCGGTAAGCGCGAGTGACGGGCTGCTCGTAGGTGGCGACGATGCGGCACGGGGCGCCAGTCTCGTCAAAGACCTCGTCGCCGACCTCCAAGTCGCCAAGTCGCCGCCAGCCGGAGGGCGTCGGGATCGGCGTCTCCTTGCAAAGCTGCTTTCCGTACCCGCGCCCGGCCTGTATACCCATCTCCGTCCAGTCGGTTTCTGGTGGAATCTGGTCCGGTCGGGCTGTCGCGTGCCAACGAGCCTGCCAGTCGAGGAACAGCAGGTCCTCCTTGGACAGGGCCATCAGTTGCTCGCGGGTGAACGTCAATGCAGTGTCCCCAGCAGGTCGAACATGTCGCACGGTAGCAGGACGTAGCCGCTCGGGGCGCCGCAGTCCGGGCCGTTCAGCAGGAAGGTGACGGCCTCGTCGGCGTGGACCGTAGGATCCCCGTCCTTGTCGTACATGCGCACGAGCGGGATGCGTCGCCCATTGGCCATGACGAGGACGCCATGCGTGAGGCTCAGGTAAGCCGCCTCGCCGGTGAGCCGCGCCACCACCTCGTCAGCCGTCATCCGACTGCCAGCCGTCCTCGGGCGACCAGCCGTCGAGCAGGGCGTCAATGACGACCGACACCGGGCCTGACACCTCAATCTCGCCTCGCTCCATGCGTCGGATCCGCCTTTCGCCGTTCGCGCCGAAGCGCAGGATGTCAGCCAACTCTTGGCGGGTGAGATTAAGGTCTTCGCGGGCTTCCCGCAACTCTTCGCCGGTCATCATGTCAAGCCACTCTCTGCAATTTCGATCTGTTTGGCCACCCAGGACATGACAGGAACTGCCATTGAGTTCCCAAGGGCCTTGTATCTCGGGCCATCTGCCGCGGGCTTGCCGCGGAAGGGGATTAAAGTATGACCGTCTGGGAAGCCCTGAAGGCGCTCGCACTCGGTGGGGGTGAGGCGACGGACTTGGAGGCCGGGTTGCGCGACCACTTCCATCCCACGGTCCACACAGGGGCTGCTGTCGTGTCTAGCGGTCAGACTTCGGGCGACATCGGGCGCAAAGGCTACCACGGCGTCACCGCCTTGGTTCCCGATCCTGCCGCCCGCCGCCATGATCGGCTGGGCGATGTCCGTCTCGCGGGCCTTGTAGTCCTTGCCGCTGTTCATCGGCATGATGGAAAACGCAACCGCCCCGACGCCAATCCCCGCTCGTCCGCCGGTAGGTGTCAGGATGGCGTTCGACAGGCCGTCCTGCCGGGCCTCCAGCGTTGCGCCACCTTCCCGTCCGCGAATGGCGAGGGTGTAGGGCTCGACGACCATCGTCTCGGTCTCGTAGTCGATCCGCCCCATGCCGCCGGCGTTCAGGCAGTGGGACACGTCTCCGGTGCTGATGCTGCGAACCGCCACTACAGGGTCTTGTCCTCGGGTGTCTCCGGTTCGCTCGACGCCCCGGCCACTTGCGACAAGGCCTGGTGCAACATCGGCGGAAGTGCCTTTCCCCGCCGTTCGGCTCGGCGGAGAATCCCCGCGCAGGCTTTGGGGCTCAAGAAGAACCGGCGGTCGACTGGCCCAGTCTCCAAAGTCTGCGAGAGCGAACACGCGACGGCGCCGCTGCGCCACTCCGAACCATTGCGCGTCCAGCACGGCCCACTCGACCATTCCTTCGGTGCCAACGGCGGCGCCCTCCGTGCCCCAGCCCTTGGGCGGGACGAGGACGTCGACACCCGCCAGTTCGCCAACCACTGCTGCAAAGTCTCGTCCCTTGTTGCTGCTGAAGGCTCCGCAGACGTTCTCCCACAAGGCCCATCGGCAGCCGCAGTACTCCCTTGCCCATCGCACGATGTCGACGGCAGTGTGAAACAGTTTGCTGCGCTCACCGGCCAGCCCCTCCCTCTTGCCCGCCACGGACAGGTCCTGGCAGGGCGATCCAAACACGACAAGGTCAATGCGACCCAGTGCGGCGAGATCCGCCGCGTCGATCTTCGTCACGTCGCCGAGGTTCGGGACGGACGGGTAGCGGTGCGCCAGGACCGCGCTGGCGAAGGCGTCCACCTCCGCCACGGCCACGCACTCCCAGCCAAGCGGCTCCCACGCCACGCTCGCAGCCTCGATGCCACTGAACAGGGACAGGTACCTCATCGCCACGAAGCCTTCCTCGTCAGGTTCGGCCAGCAATAGGCCCGTTCCTTCACGTCCGTCCGTGGCCGTGTAGCCTCCATCCAGTCTGTGAACGGGCGGCTGTAAGAGCGGGGGAACAGGCGGGCGGCGAAGCGGACGGGGTCGATGGGGGTGAAGGGTGGCTCACTCACGGTCAGCCTCCTTTGCGATGGTAGCGGGGTCTAGGGCTCGGATCAGTTCGGCGGCTTCGTCCATGCCGTCGCTCCGGCCCTCTAGGTGGCTGTCCGCCTTGAACCCTTCTCGCCATTCACCGGCTAGACGATCCGAACCCTTGTCGGCCTCCCTCGCAGCAGCCTCCAGCCCTAGCCGGATACCCTCCAGGCGGGCGGCGTCGATCAGGTGCTGGTTGAGGACGCGGTAAAGAAACGGTCGTCCTTCCCATCGAATCGCCTCGGCATGCCAGAGAGGGTCGGGATCGTGGATGCCCTGGAGTTCCACCCACACGTCGTCCGCGACCGGTTGGGGTCCGCCGTCGTGTTTGATCCAGTCACTCACTGGTCAGCCTCCTTTCTTGAGAGCATCGGCGGCGTCGTGCAGGGTCCGCGCATCCCGGCGATGGTTTTCAGCGTCTTGAAGCGAGCGTGTAGCCATCTTCTGTGCACCTATAGCCATTGCGTCAAAGCGGTTGGCGAGGGCGCGCACACGCTCGATAAGGGGCCTGTTGTCGGGGTTCACTGGTCAGCCTCCTTGAGCAGAGCGCGGACGGCGGCCTTCCATGCTACGACAATCCGGTCATGTTTATGGTCTGTTCGGTCGTTATGGATAGCTTCGTTGGTTCCCTGTAGGTAAGCTGCGGCTACAGCAGTGAGACCCTCCCGCAGCACCTCCTCCAGCGCCTTAATCCTCTCTGCGGATGCGGCCTGACCGGCGCGGTAGCCCTCAACCTCCTCACCGAGAAGGAAGTCCAGCTTGCCGCTCCGATAGCTGGGGCCAGCCTCGCCGCCGTTTTCGTCCTGCCACCTCGCGGCGCGCTCCCTCGCCCACAGAATAGCCTCGTCTGGTTCAGTCATTGTGCAGTCTCCTCGGGCCACTTATCGGCCCAAACTGTAACTGGCCACCATTGGCCCGTTGACGTGAGACCCTACCGCCTGCCGGCGCATAAAGCAAGGGCCGGGATTGCTCCCGGCCCTGCGGCGACTTCCAAGGCATTACGGGTCTATGAATACCCCGCTCCCGGCCCGCGTTGACGCCTTGCGGCGCTGCCCTGGCCTCTAAGTCCCGTCGCCCGTGGTCTCCAGAAAGGTCCAGGTGGGGTGTGACGGCATGTGGCGCCAGATCCACGCGGGTGTCAACGGGCTTGTGGCTCACGCATGACACGCAAACCGGCTTGTGGCTCACGGATGGGGGTTTCATAACACACACAAGTTATGGCCGCAGGCCCGGCGCATAAGCTGGAGGTTATACGTCGTAGCTGTCGCATGGCCGCACATTCGAGCGTGTGGGCAAGCTGGATAGCGCAAAAAGCAAGGGCCGAGGTTTCCCCCGGCCCCGAATGCCCATCCTACGCATGGCAGGTGGAACGTTTCTCGTCTGAAGGGGGTGTGGCGAACCAGTGACCGTTTCCCTCAGCACACCCGCATCATATGCCCCACCCCACCACAAAAAGCAAGGGCCGAGGTTGCCCCCGGCCCCGCTTTGGCGGACTCCACCCAGTATTTTCGGGCTGTCCGCATTCCGGTGCCGATGTGGCTTGCCGGTGTATATGCCCGAGGCCGGAACCCCGGGAGGCCCAACGGTAAACCGCTGGGGTGGATACTGTGCCCGCCTACGGGCGTCGGATAAATCCCAAACCCCGGGCAGGGGAGGAAAGGATGTTGTGATTTTGCCCCAAGCCTCACGCCTTGTCCACCGATCCGTTGAGGACGTAGTGGAGGAGGGCGTCGGCAAACTCCGTCCAGTCGTCAGGGTCAGAGACGTGGACGGCCTTGCCCGCCAGCTTCAGGCACTCCAGACGGAGGTTGATGAAGTCGGGTTCGGGCTTGGTCATCTCGGGCTCCGGGGGCTTGGCGGGGGTGATGATGCGGTAGTGGGTGATGCTGCTTTTGCCTCCACGCCGCCACCGAGGACCAAATACGCCAGCTTTTGCTGCCTCCATCATAATGGTTGCTCTTGGCAGCACCTCCACCAGCGTCGCCGGGTCTACCGGGCAGGTGTCGGTTGTGTGTTCGATCCAGTCGGTCATGGGGTGGGCTCCTGCATCCGGTAAACGGCAACCGCCATGCCCAGCAGGTACGAGACTGCAATGGCTGCGTTTTTCCATCGGTCCCGTCGGTCGTTCAAAGCGTCCGCCGTTTGTACGCCGGACATCCAAGCGAAAAGTAGCGCGGCGAAAAGCCAAGAGGTCATTGTGCGGCCTTTCCGGCTTTGTAGCCTGCGAGAAACCTCTGGTTGAGCGTAATGTGATCTCGCTCCCCTGCCAACATCTGAGCCGCCATGGTTGGGAACTCCTCCGCAAGCAGCCTCCGGACCGCCAGTAGGTCAGGATCAACAGGCGGCGGAGTCCAACTCTCCCGGCGCAGACGGGCCGCGATGGTGGCGACCTCGCGAAGACCGTCAACGGTAAGGGCGACATCGGAACAGTCGCGGCTTTCCAGCCACCGCCGCCACGCTTCGCGGCCAGTGACCTTATCCAGTTCTTCAGGTGTCATTGTGCGGCCTCCTTTCCGGCTTTGTAGGCTGTCAGGCCTTGTTCCAGCCGCCGGGCGGCTTTGAGGATGTGCGGCCAGCGGAGATCGTTTGAGCCCGTCCCACGCACGGCGCGGTTGACGATTGCCTCGGCAGGTTCGACCAGCACCCGAGCCCGTTCCTGCTCCCGCTCTCGGGCCATGCGGGCTCCTTGGACAAATGCCGTTGCGGCACTGTAGCGGTCCCATTCGCCCGCAAGCACCTTTTCCCGGGCGGCGCTACCTGGAACTGAACCGGCCATCCACTTCCGATATGCCAGCAGGTCAGGATCAACCGGCTCCGGCGGTCTATAGCCCTCTCGGGCCAGGCGGGCGGCGATGACGGCGACGTCCTGCCCCTCCTCCAGTAGTCGCCACGCCTCATCCGCCGTGGCCTTGTCCAGTTCTTCAGGTGTCATCGCTTGTCCTCCGCATTGCCCGCCAGAGCCCAGCGCAGGTAGTCCTGCGCCTTGAGCAGGCTGCCGTCGCCGCCCTTGTGCTTCTCGCGCCAGACGTATTTCAGCACGCTGCCCTTGCAATAGCCGCGCCACTCCTCGTCGGTCAGGGCCGCGCGGATCGCGTCGATGCACTCGATGTCGCCCTGGCGGTAGTGGTCGGTCGGTGCGTCGGGGTCAACAAGGGGCGGCTCGTCCTCGTCGTCGTCGTCGTAGCCAAGCGGGTAGCCGAACGCGCCGGCCAGGAACTCTTCGCTGGATATCACGCGGTATTCTTGGACCGTGTGCCACTCGAACACGGAAGCGCGGTCTGGGACGAGGGTGACACCCCCCAGGTCGACCTGGACGAAGGTGTCGGGGTCTACCGGGCAGGTGTCGCCGTCGTGCGGGATCCAGCCGGCGTCCGCTTCCTCGTGCTCGTTGCGAGCGCAAAGCCGGTAGCGGAAGATGTCTCTTGACCGCCAGTCGAACCTGCTCGCCTTACCAATCAGGTCGAGGCCCTGCCGGGGATAGACCTCGACCCACGTGTCAGGCTGCACAGGGCACTCGCCGCCATCCCAGCTGATCCACTCGCGATACTTCATGTCGGGAACCACTCCGTAGCCGTCTACGGGGTTGTAGGTGTGATGCTGGCGCCTCTCGGGCGGTTCATCAACCTGGCCGGCGCGGCGGAGCCAGTAGTCGTCGGGGACGTCGGGCATCTGGTCAGTCCTCCACCTGCGTCCGACCAACGACGGTCGGGATGTCGGCGTCGGAATCCACGACGAGCCACCGGGCCATGAACGCCAGGAAGGCGTCGCGGACGTTTTGGAGGGGATCTTCAGGCGCCTCGGCCAGCCAGGCGGCCAGCGCCGGGCCTTTCGTGATCGTCATGGAGCCGGCGTCGTAGCGAGCGCGGATGGCTTTGCGGTTCTCGCCGTCCGCGCCGATGCGGAACCAGACCGCGCAGGGTCGGGCGAGGTGAGGGACGCTGGGCGCGTCTGACATGTTGTTGTCTCCTTGTTAGCCCTTTGATGGTGGGCTGTTGCAAAAATCAGATAGCGTCGTGGGCTTGTTGCCGGCGAGGGTGAATGCCCCACTCGCGCGCTTCGGCCTCCAGCCTAGCGGCGTTGGCTTCTTCGGCGGTCTTGTACACGCCGAGGCGTTTTTGCGCCAAGCGAGCCATCCACTTGTCATTGGTCTTGTCGTACGACACGCCCACGAAGCCGCTTGTGTTGTTGCGGTTGATTTTCCGGTTTCGGAGATTGTCCGCCGCGGAGACCGCGCGAAGGTTTTGGCGGCGGCAGTCCAGCGTGTTGCCGTTGATGTGGTCTACGTCAAGGGTCTTGTCGACCTGCAAGATGGCTCTGTGCAGCAAGATACCTTTCCCTCGAACGGCGTAAACATGTCCGTCGGTTACGGCGAGGGCGGTCCAGTTGTGTTGGGCCAACTCGCGGTCGCAGGGGTCAATCAGGACGGTGTAGCCCTTGGTCAGGTGGATCTCGATGGTGCCGTCAGGTCGTTCGGTGGGCGGTCTTTTCAGCTTGTGGGGGCGTCCCATGCAGCGTTCTCCTTGTTGCTGTTGGCAGACTAGCCCTAAAACGCTGCCAGCACAATGACCTTAATAGTAGTTTTAAGGGTTTTGCCGAAAAATTGTCGGAGCCCATACAAGCACCCGTCCGCCATTCCCAAGTGGGGTATAGGGGTCCGGGCTATAAGCCCGCCAAGCCCCAAGACACTAGCCTAACCCTGGCCAGCTAGTCAACCCATAGCAGCCGCGGCGGATTGTCGCACGCCACGCGCCGGGCGCCCGTCTCGCGTGCATCTATAAGGACAACCCGCCCGCCAGCTAGGTGCGACAATCCGCCGCACTAGACGGGATACAAGTAGCCGCTTGCGTCGGGCGCCTAGATAGTGTCTAAGGATCAGGACGCCGGGCCAATGGTGGCCTAGCTAACTTGGAGCATGACGCCATGACGCCCGCATACCGTCGCACGAAACTAGGCGCGCCTAACTGCCACCTTGGCGACTTCGCGTTCGTGGTCGAATGGCCAGCAACGACAAGTCAAACGCACGGCGGCATTTTCGGCTATCGCCAGACTCGCCAGACAGCCAAGGCGCGCGCGCTGGAAGAGGCGCGCACCGTCGGCAGACTCGACCCCACCGTGACGGTGCGTCACCCTGACGGGCGGACGGAACAACTGTTACCCTACGCGCACGGCAAGGGCGGCGGCTACTGGCGGTTTGTGGACTAGCCGCGCGCCACATAGCGGGCGAACCGCCTTCAGGGTCCGGCGCCACGCGCGTGCGGACCCTTTGGCGTAGGACTAACTAGCCAAACAGGAGAATGAGGCTATGGGACAAGGGCACGCATGGGGCCGCGACTATCGCGCGCACGTCATGATTGACTGGGACACGCTGGACGATTCCGAAGACGGCGACCTGCGCGAATACGCATGGCAGGATCTGACGGCGGACGTTTTGGCGTGCGCGGCTAAGACGTTTTGGAAGTCCAGCGATTGGCAAGGCGAGGGGCGCCGCGACATTTCCGGCGTTGCGCGCAACTGGCATTTCGAGATTGGCCTATCAGACGACGGCGGGCGCGTTCATGTGCTATTCGCGGCGGACCCTGACAACGCCTTGGCTATGGCCAACCTGACGCGAGCGTCTGAGGCATTCTTTGACCGGCTGGCGAGAATGCACCCTCTGCGCGTCGCAACGTCCGCTTGGACGTCAGGGCCGCGCGCCTAACCGCTAGCACCTAGCAGGAAGCCCCCAGGGCGCCCGGTCTATTGGCCGGGCGCCTTTTTCATTGCGTCTAGGATCCCGTCGACAAGGGCTGACTTAGCCGTGACGTCGACTTGCACGGCGCCGGCGCCATCCGCGCCCGTGTGGCGAAGCGCAATGCCCTCGCCGTAGACCTTCGGACGCACCTTGCCGGCGTACCACTTGCGCGAGTCGATTTGCAGCCGGGCAATCTGCGGATCCGTGGCGCGGTCAGCGATATCGATTATCTCATCGGCTAGGACGTCAGCTTGTTCCTGGCGAGCGCGCAAGTATTGTTCGCGGAATCGGCGCAAGGCGGCATGTGCTTCGCTCATCCCCTTCCCGCTTTCATCCGCTTGGATATCGCCTTCAGCTACCCAACGAAGCACCACGCCAACGGACGGCATTTCAGGATCCCGGCAGATAGCCCGCAGCGACTCGCCATTGACTAGCCGCTCGCAAATCGCGTCTCCGACTTCCGGCCGGAACGAATGGGGCCGCCCAATGCCATTAACCGCCATGCGCTAAAGTCCCCTGTATCAGTGGCCAAGGGTTATACCGCCATCCGCCCCGTCCCGTCAATGCGCACGCGCCTAGGTGTGCGAGGGGCGCCGCAACACGCTATCCGACAGAAAGCTAACCGGGCCTAACAGCTTCCGGCTAAGCGCCTTCCTGGCCACCGTCTCAGGCTCTACTAACAGACGGCTAAAGGCTTTGCAGCGTGCAACGCAGCGTGCAACACGACGCAGCGCCGGATGCATCACGCAACACGGAGGGGCCTATACTACGTATAGGGCCCCCCTCATGTTGCATGTTGTGATGCATTTCAGGGGCGCTGCAACACCTGCAACACGATGCATCACGTTGCAGTCACGCTGCGTTGCAACGGATAACAGACCCCTAAACCCTCCGGACCCCCCTCGCATAAAAAAGCACAAAACCCGCAATTAATAGCTTGCGCCATTTGTAAGCCTCCGCTATGTATCAATTCAGACGGGGCGAGCGGGCCAATGGCGGCCCGCCCCCGTCAGGAGGCTTCGCACAATGTTCAAGACCGACAACCTTACTCCGATGCAGGCAGGCCGCGTTGCCGCCGCGCTCGATAAGCGGTTCAATTTTTCATGCGCCGGCGTCATGACGCTCCGCGCGTTCATCGAAAAGCACGCCGCGACCGCCTACAAGAAAACCGGCGACCGCTCCTACACTTACAGCCGCACGCGGTTTAACCGTATGAATCACGCCGAGCAAAAGGCGTATGACGCCCGCTTGGCCCGCCCCGCCTACTTTTTCGGATATGCGCCGAACGTCTCAATTCAGATTCCGAAAATCGTTTATGACGTTCTGGACGTCCCGGAAGTCTGACAACCCCTCACAGGAGAAACCCTCATGCCCCAAACGATCCTGACCCGCTTTCTTGGCCCGACGAATCACCGCGGCGCCCGCATCAAGGCGACATGCTGGCGCGAGTCCGTCACCGTCCCTTATCCCTACGCACAGGACGGCGTGACCGCCTATCGCGTCGCCGCCCAAGCCTTGTGTGACAAGCTGGCGGACGGTGACGGCGCTTGGCGGATCCTCGCTGAAGCGGACATGCCAACCGGCAACGGGCGCGCGTTCATCATCGACTATCAGCCCGACTGACAGGAGGCCCGCGCCATGTTCGCCGTTAACGTCACCTTTAAGCATCTGAACCCCAACGCTGACACGATATGGAATCGCCTTGCCCGCGAGTTAGGGCGCGAGCCCACGAACGCGGAAGCTATGGCGGAGGTTAAGCGCATCCTCTCGGAAGGCCGCCAGCCGCCGGCCCGCTAGTCACCCTCGCGGACAACCCGCCCGAAAGCCTCCGGCGCCCCGTTGCGTGCGGAGGCTGAAGGCGTGAAGGCTGGCCACCCTGGCCTGCCTAGCTACAGGAGATTGACCCGCCATGACTTCGCAACACACGCCCGGCCCGTGGTCGCGGAACATCAAGCCCGCCACTAAATACCCGATCCTGTTTGCTGGGCGAAACACCCACATCTGCACCGTATCCGTTTCCGGGTTGCCGCCGGAAACCGTTGAAGCGAACCTGCTATTGATCCGCGCGGCGCCGGACATGCTGGCGGCCTTGGAATCGCTTGTTGCGGGGAATTACGGCCAGCCGCGAGGCGTCACCGTCCCCGCGCTCGATATCGCACGCGCCGCCATCGCCCGCGCCAAGGGCGGTTGACACCCGCCCGAATACAAGTTAGCACTTTACCCCATGGGCCAGCCCGGCCCGCGCTACAGGAGAAACAGACAATGGAATATGTCCTTTGGGGAATCCCGCCCGGCGGCAAGCATGAGGAGCTGCTAGTCAGCGAAGCCGCCGGGATCCGTGACGCCGCGCACGCCGAACGCATCAAGGCCACCCTCACCGCGGACCACGGATGCACCCGCGTCAGGGTTCAGGCCCTGGCGCCCCTCACAGACGGGCGGGAAGTGCTCCGAATGTTCGCCCGTTCCGTCAACGTCTGACACCCCCGGCCCGGCGGCGCGAGGTCGCCGGGCTAACCCCTCACAGGAGAAACCCCCATGACCGTTACCATTGAAGCCCGCCCCGCCATGCTCAAGGCCGCGCTTATGTTCATCAGCCGCGAGGCGACCCGCTACTATCTCGGAGGCGTCTATGTTGACCCCGCCGGCCTCGCCGTCTCGACAGACGGCCATCGCATGTTTGTGGGCGCCCTAGTCCCCGATGATGAGCGCGCGACCCTGCCCGCGTTCGACGGGTGGACCATCCCCGGCGAGGCCCTGAAGCGCGCCTTGCAGGGCTTCAAGCCGCCGCGCGGCAAGGTCGATCCGCGCATCACCATTTCGCCGGAGCGCGTCGGGGACGTCGCCTGTAAGCCGATTGACGGCAGTTTCCCCGACTGGCGCCGTGTGATCCCCGAAGCCGCCGCCATGGACGGCGCCGCCGCGCAGTATCAAGGCGAGTACCTAGCGGACTTTGATAAGGCCGCGGTCCTGCTACGTGGCGACCGCAGGGGGCAGTGCCGCGTCTATCAAGACGGCCAGAACCCGGCCCTAGTGTCTTTCGGGGAGCGTAGCAATTACACCCCCGGACGCCCAGCCCGCGTGCCCGTCCCCGCGTTCGGTGTGCTTATGCCTCTGCGCGACCTTGAAGGCGTCAAGCCGCCCTTCACCGCCCTTTCCATCCTGAAGCCCCTCAGCCCGGCGGCATAGCGCCGCCGGCCACCCCCTCACAGGAGAACCCCCATGACCGCCACCCCTGACAACGACGCCCGCGACAATGCGACCGCTTGGCTCGCCACCATCCGCGAGCTTGTCGCCAACCTTCAAGCCGCATATGACGCCGACGCCCGCGACGGGGCGCAAGACGCAATCGACGCCGCGCAAACGGCCATCCATGAAGCGCCCCTTTCGGTGGAAGTCCGCTCCGGCTGGTATCAGCCCGGCGCCGCTTTCGGCCCGGATACCGCGCCGGAGGAATACCGGATCCTCCTGACGTGGGGCGGGCCAGCGGCGCAGATCGCCGGCAACCTGGACGCCTACGGCCAGCCCGACACCGCCCGCCTGGAGTATCAGGACTGGGGCACGCCCTGGACTGCGCGCCCGCTCACCGACGAGGAGCGGGAAGACGTCCTGACCTTCGCACAGGCGTTCTACTACGGGGAGTGACCGCTATGACCTACGGCTACAACGTCACCGTATGCCGCGACCGGCCCGCTAGCCAATGGGGTGCCGGCACGTATCGAGCCCGCCACGTTTCCGGCCCCTCTGTAACCTATCCCGGCGGAGAAGGGCCAGCCGGCCACAAGCGCGCCGTGTACGCCCTGGCCCGCCGCATGGGCTACAAAAACCCGCGGATTCAGGATTGGGGGTTCTCCCCCTCTGGCAAGACCGCCCGCTTTGACCTGATCGAAAGGTGATCGCTATGACCGACACACAACACACGCCCGGCCCTTGGGTTGTAACCCGCAACGATGCGCCGTGGCTCGGCTTCATGATCGGAGCGCCCGTCAGCGACACGCTCCCGGCTCACGCGCCCCGCCATGTCGGCAACGTCTATGCGGAATCTGACGCCCGCCTGATCGCAGAGGCCCCGAGCACGCTCGCCGCCCTGGAGCAGCTTCTTGACACTATGGAGCCGCCGCGCTCGCGCAAGGCGTCCGAGGCATGGGACGCCGCCCACGCCGCCGTCAGGCGAGCCCGTACGGTTGTGGGGTGACCGCCATGCCTCGCCGCCCTTACTGCCTACAGCCGACCGCGTGCCAGGCCAAAGGCGCCGGGCATTGCCGGAGTTGCAACGGGAAGATTCAGGCTAGCGAAGCTGGCCGCGACGAAATGGGCTTCCATTGGCGCACCAACAAGCCGACTAAACCCCTGTTTCTTCGCGACCGCACAGCTACCGATTGACACCCGCCACAAGTTCAGCCTTTACTTGCCACAGTTGGCCCGCGCCGGAAACGGTAGCGGGCCGGAGGCAGTAGGAGGGCCAGCCCGGCCCGCTCACAGGAGACACCGCACTATGACCGACCCGGTCAACGCTCACATCGCCGCGCACCGCGGCAAGATCACCGACTACGTGGCCACTGTTACGCCCGCCATCCGCATGGCAGACGGCGAGGAGGTGTCCGTACAGGCGAGCGCCCATCACTATTGCTCGCCCCGCAACAACGCCGGCCCCTACACCCATTTCGAGGTGTGGTGCTGGCCGGAGATCGAGACGCCGCCCGAGTTCGAGGCGTGGTGCTGGCCGGAGATCGAGACGCCGCCCGAGTTCGAGGCGTGCGGCGGGTTCGCAGATGAGCCCGCCGCCTATGTCCCGCTTGCGGACGTCTTGGCCTACATCGCCCGCCACGGCGGCTTTGCCGTCTAGCCACAGGAGACACCGATGCTTTACGTAGTCGTTGACCGATCCGGCGAGCCCATCGCCGAGGGCTTGACCGAGGCCGAAGCCGGCCACGAGATCCTGACGCACGACAGTGCGCGATATGAGATCCGCGCTGACGAGGACGGCGAGGGCTGGATTCTCTGGAGCAAGTCGCTGAATGGCCGTTGGACTCAATGCGTCTTCGGATCATGGCAGACTGACCGGGACGCCGCCGAAGCCGTGATCCTGGCCGAGGTTGTCCGGGCCGCCGACACCTTCAACGGCTGGACCGCCGGGGCCATCCCGCAAGCTGACTTCGACGCCATGCAGACCCGGCTCGCCGCGGAGGGTGTAGAATGACCCGCGCCGAGACCTTCACCGTTCTGCACGGCGACACTGTGCTTGCTTCTGGCCTGTCCGAGCGGGACGCCGCCCGCCTGATCCTGACGCATGGGGGCCGGCGGTATGAGATTAAAAGCTATCGGGATCCGCACGTCCGTGAACGGCTTTACGTCCTGCGCGTCGGCCAGCCCGGCGGCAGTGGCGCACTATCGTCCCTGATCCCACTCACCTCGCCGCCCGGGGAGGGGGCCGCCGTCCTGGCCGCCTTCGCGCACAACCGCGCCGACGGCGAGGCGGCTATCTTCAGCAAGGTCGTGAACAACAGCTTCCAGTGGCTCGGATACGCCGAAGCCGTCCCCGATGAAGTCATGGCGCAGGAGCCCGCCGAATGACCCGCGCCGAAGCTGCCCGCGTCCTGATCACCTACGGCTTTACAGCCTTCAAGGCACACGAGATCGCCCTGGACTATGAACGCGGCGACAAATACGCCGCCGCCTTCGTCCAGATCGCCGCCAACAACCACCCACTCGAGCCCGGCCTTCTGGCCGACGTGACTGCATAGGAGCCCGCCGAATGACCCGCCTCATCCGCCTCGCCGCAGAGGCCGTCCTAACCGCCGCCGCGTTCACCGCGCTGGCATGGCTGCTTATCGCCCTGGCGGCGGCTGGAGGTGCGCTGTGAGCAACCCGCACATCATCCACCTCGCCACCGTCGCATGGGCGAATGGTGGAACCCTGATCGGTGCCGACCTGCGCGGTGCCGAACTGAGCGGTGCCAGCCTGCGCGGTGCCGACCTGATCGGTGCCAGCCTGCGCGGTGCCAGCCTGCGCGGTGCCGACCTGATCGGTGCCGACCTGATCGGTGCCGACCTGATCGGTGCCGACCTGAGCGGTGCCGACCTGAGCGGTGCCGACCTGATCGATGCCAACCTGATCGATGCCGACCTGAGCGGTGCCGACCTGAGCGGTGCCAGCCTGCGCGGTGCCAGCCTGCGCGGTGCCGACCTGAGCGGTGCCGACCTGATCGGTGCCGACCTGAGCGGTGCCGACCTGAGCGGTGCCAGCCTGCGCGATGCCGACATGAGCGGTGCCAAATACCAAGAGGACACCCTCGCTGCCCGAATCGCCGCCGCCGAACGCATGGACGGCTACACCTTCCACCTGTTCCGCCTGACGGACGGCTCTCACAAGGTCATGGCCGGGTGTCGTTGGTTCACGATCCCCGAATACCGCGCCCATGTCGCCGCCGAATACCCCGACACCGTCAAGGCTCGCGAGACGCTGGACATTCTGGACTTCTTCGAGCGGAGGGCTGGCGCATGAGGCTTCACATACACCCCGCCATTCCGCGCATCCCGTCGCGCATCGACCTCATCAACGCCATCGACGAAGCCGAGCAGTTCGGCGACATCGGACGCGGCATGTCCGCCAGCCTCTACACCCTGGCCGATAGTCTGCCTGACAACGTGCTTGCATCGTTCGCCCGCCGGACGCTGGAGGCTCACAGGAACATGCGAGGGACGCAATGACCGATCAACACACGCCGGGGCCTTGGACGGCCCAGCCCGACCTGTTTGATGGCTATTTCTACATCGAAGCGGCAGGTGGCACCGTCGTCATTGCGGACGTGTACCCTTGGCAGGCCGGCGACATGGACGGGGCCGGCGAAGCTGCCGCCAACGCCCGCTTAATTGAAGCCGCGCCTGAATTGCTGGAAGCCTGCGAGACATTGGCAACGCTGCTGGACACTGACGACTGGATCGCAACAGGCCGTCTGGCTGTAAAGCAGGCCCGCGCCGCCATCGCCAAAGTGCGAGGAACGCAATGACCGACTGTCCTATCTGCCATGCCACGCCGACCGTCACCCAGACGCGCTACGGCCCCCGGCGGTCCTGCTGTGGCCTGTGGGCTTGGGGAGACGCGCCGCTCGTTGACGCCGAGACCCACGAGGCCCGCCGCAATGCGCACGAGGCGTTCGACCCCATCTGGAAGTCGGGCCGCATGACTCGCAGCGTCGCCTATTCGCGCTTGGCCTACAAGCTGGGCTTGGAGCCCGCCGCCTGCCACATGAAGCAGATGGACGCCGCCACCGCCCGCCGGGTGGTCGAGATCGCTAAGGAGTTCTACCCGTGATCACCGTCCTCCGCGCCGCCTTCTGGATCCTCGCCACCCTCCTTTCGCTCGCCGTCTCACTGGGAAACCGCTCATGACTTACCGCACCGTGACTATCGACCTGAACCGCAGGGCCTCCACCGTCGAGGCTCAGGCGTCCGTCATCCGGCGCACGCTCACCGGATCGTTCACCACCGAGGCCGCGGTTGACGCCGCGCGCCATGCCGCCCGCAAGCTGGCCACCGAGGCCGCGGCCCTGGCCGACGCGCTGGAGGCGGGGCGATGAAGTTGACACCCGAAAACATTCACATCCCGCTTGTCGAGGCGTTCGGCCCTGACTGGCGCGAGGACGCCGGCGAGAACCCCGACGCCTTCGATACTCAACTCAAGGTGCTCGACGCTACGCGCTGCCCGCGCTGCGACGAGTGGTGGGAGGACGGCGACCTTGTGGCGACCGACGCCCACGAGGACGCGTGGTGCGGCCCCTGCTGGGAAGCCGAGGCGCAGGAGTGCAAACCGTTCACACCCTACTATGACTACTGCTGGGAAGGCGCTGACGACGCCGAGCGGATCCAGAGCAAGCAGCAACATGACCGGGCGAATTGTTCGCCCCTTGACATCGGAGCCTAACCCATGATCGCCCTCGCCCTCGCCGCCGCTATCAGCGCGGCGCCCAAACCCGACACCGCCGGTTGGCTCCTGCCGATCTGCGAGTCGCCCATGCCCGCCGAGCGGTCCTTCTGTCTCGGCTATGTGCGCGCCGCTGTCCGCGGCAACACCTGGCGCCGTGCGCTCAACGGCGTGTGGACGCACTACTGCCCCGCCACCAACCCGACCGCCGACGATCTCCGGCGCACGTTCATTGCCTACGCGCGTGCTCACCCCAAGCGGGGCGGCGATGATGCGTTCCTCGCCGTGGATCTGGCCGTCACCGGGAAGTGGCCGTGCAAATGACTGTCAGCATCACATTCACCGGCGAGACCGAAGCGGACGTCCGTCGTCAAGCGGCGGAGTTCGGGAGCGAAACCGCGCAACGCGCACTGCAACAGGTTGACGATCTGACCCGAGAGGTCGAGGCGCTTAAAGCCGAAGTGACCTCAATCAGGACTGAGCGCGACTTTCTGCGCAGGGAAGTTGCTCGCCTGAAAGCCGACCCGGCGCCGACCCCGTACGGCTGGCGTTCTCCCGACAGCGGGTCTATTGACGTCTCCGACTACCGCTGGGTCGTTATCCTCGACAGGGACAACCAAATCTTGCCACCCATGCGCGCCAGCGTGCTGCTTGACTCGTACTTTCGGAAGTCGATCCGCGCCTTCGCCGAGGTGCCCAAGCCCAAAGGGTGGTGGCCATGCAAATGACCTGCAAGATCGTTGTCGGTGACTGCCTCGCGTCTTTGCGGGCGATGGCCGACCAGTCCGTCAACACCTGCGTGACCTCGCCCCCGTATTTCGGGCTGCGTGACTACGGCCACGCCGGGCAAATCGGGCTTGAGCAAACCCCTGACGAGTTCGTCGCCAAGCTGGTCGAGGTGTTCCGCGAGGTGCGCCGGGTCCTGCGGGATGACGGCACCCTCTGGCTGAATCTGGGGGATAGCTATGCCGGCCCGAAATCAAAGGCCGTGCAAGCCAACCTCGCCAACTTCGGTTGCAACAGCCCCAGCGCCTACATCGAAGCGGCTCAGGATCGGGCCACCTCGTACGCAACCCGCAAAAAGGTTTCCGGCGTTCACTCAAAGCAGTTGCTGGGCATCCCCTGGAGGGTCGCTTTCGCCCTACAGGCGGACGGGTGGATCCTTCGGCAGGACATCATTTGGCACAAGCCGGGTGTAATGCCGGAGAGCGTGAAGGACCGCTGCACCAAGGCGCACGAGTATATCTTCCTGCTGTCCAAGGGGCCTCGCTACTACTTCGACAGTGAGGCGATGAAGGAGCCCGCCATCTATCCGGCGGGGACCAAGGCCGCGAAGGGCAGCGCCACGCGCGCGGCGCAACCGGGAGTCAACTCTCGCCCGCCTGAATACAAGGTCTACGACGGGATGCGGAACCGCCGCAGCGTCTGGACCGTGACCACCAAGCCGTTCAAGGGCGCTCACTTCGCCACGTTCCCGCCGGACCTGATCGCGCCCTGCGTCCTCGCCGGGTGCCCTGAAGGCGGGACGGTGCTGGACCCGTTCGGCGGGGCCGGGACCACTGGCCTCGTCGCCGCCCGCAACAACCGCAACAGCATCCTCTGTGAACTCAACCCCGAATACGCAGCGATGGCGGCGGAGCGCGTCAGGAGTGCTTGACGCCCCGCAACGCAAGCGTTTACCTTCGCCGCTCAAGGAGACTACGATGAACATCGACACCGCTATCGAGGCCGTGGGCGGCAAGGCCGCTCTGGCTCGCCGCCTCGGCGTGACCCACCAAGCCGTCTGCCTGTGGGCCTCGCAGGGCTATGCCCCGCCGAAGCGCGCCATGCAGATCGCGGAAATCTCCGGCGTGCCGGGCATCGCCCTCGTGTCCCCCGCCGTCCGCAAGATGGTCCACGCGCTGACGGGTGAGTGATGGCTGGCCCGACTCCGGGCCTCGCCGTCCCCTCGCTCCTGCGCGACCTGCCCGGCTGGCTGTGCTGGCGGTATGAGCGCATCGAGGGCTCCGGCAAGGCCATCAAGGTGCCCTATTACGCCAACGGCGGCAGGCGCTATGGCCGGCAGGGTGACGCCCGCGACCGCGCCTCCCTCGTGCCTCTGGAGCGCGCTCTGGAGCGCGCCAAGGCCCGCGGCATGGACGGCGTGGGTCTGGCCATGCTCGCCGACTGGGGCGTCACCGCTCTGGACTTCGACGCCTGCGTCGACGCCCACGGCCACCTGCCCGCTGAACTGGAGGCGCTAGTCTGTGACACCTACGCGGAGTACAGCCCGAGCGGCAAGGGCGTGCGGGCCTTCGTCAAGGGGGCGCTGGGCGACCGCAAGAGCCGCGCCATCGCCGACCGCTACGGCGTCGAGACATTCACCGCCTCCGGCTTCGTCACCGTCACAGGCAACCCGCTCTATACCGTGGACCTGTTCGACACCGGCGACGTGGTGGCGCCCGTCAGTCCGAAGCTGAGGGCCTTCTGCGATGCGCGGTTCGGCCCGCAATCCTCAAGCCCGAGCGACCCCGACGACTTCATGGCTGGCCACGAGCCGACCCTTGGCCTGAGCGAGGACGAGATCAAGGCGCTGCTGGCCGACCTCGACCCGAGCATGGGCCGGGACGACTGGATCCGCGTGGGCATGGCCCTGCACCACGAGACCGAGGGCGACGGGTTCGACCTGTGGGACGAGTGGTCCAGCGACGGCGAGCAATACCCCGGCAGCGACCAGCTACAGGCGCAATGGGACTCGTTCACCCGCCGGCAGGCCACGGGCCGTCAGGTCACCATGGCGTCGGTCATCAAGATGGCCCGCGAGGCGCGCGAGGCGCAGAACCCGTCCGAGCGGCTGGAGAAGCTGGCGGAGAAGGTGCAGGTCGCCGAGCCGTCGGCCTCTTACGCCACGCCGCCGGGCTACCCGGGCCGGTTTCCGTTCGTCGCCGCCAGCGACTACATGATGCGCGAGCCGCCGGAATGGATCATCAAGGGCGTCCTGCCCCGGGCCGACCTCGGCGTGCTCTATGGCGCCAGCGGCAGCGGCAAGTCCTTCGCCGTGCTGGACATGGCCCTGGCCGTGGCGCGCGGGGCGGACTGGCGCGAGCGGCCTGTCAAGCAGGGCGCCGTGCTCTACGTCGCTGCTGAAGGCGGCGGGGGCGTGGCGTCCCGCGTCAGGGCGTATGCCATCGACAAGGGCCTGAGCCTCGACGGCGTGCCGCTTGGCATCATGAACGCCGTGCCGAACTTTTTGATCGAGGAGGACATCACCGCCGTGGTCGAGGCCATGGCTGCTGCGGGTCCGACCGATCTGGTGGTGGTCGATACCTTCGCGCAGGTGACGCCCGGCGCGAACGAGAACAGCGGCGAGGACATGGGCCTGGCCCTGCGCCACGCCCGGGCTATCCGCGATGCGACCGGCGCCATGGTGCTGCTGGTCCACCACAGCGGCAAGGACGCGGCGCGGGGTGCGCGGGGCTGGAGCGGGATCCGCGCCGCCGCGGACGTCGAGTTCGAGGTCATGCGGCCCGACGAGGGGCAGGTGCGCGTCCTGCGGGTCAGCAAGCAGAAGGACGGCAGGGACGACCTGTCGTGGGGCTTCACCCTTGAGCCCGTGGTGGTCGGCCTTGACCGCGACGGCGAGGAGATGAGCAGCCTTGTAGTGCGGGACGCTACAGTGCCGGTGGCGCAGAAGCCGACGGCCAAGCGGCGGCTGGGGGCATGGGAGCAGGTGGTGATGGACGCCATCGGTTTGCTGGAGCCCAGCGTCACCAGCATGTCGCTGGACAAGCTGCTGGATTATGTGGTGGGCACGGTGCCGGCCCCCGAGGAGGGCGCCCGAGACATCCGGCGGCAGAGCGTGATGCGCGCCGTGCGCAGTTTGCAGAAGGGCGAGGACGCCCCGCTGATGCTGGAGCATGGCGTCGTGCAATTTTGTGCGTGACAACTCGCTTGTTAAGTCCTAGATAAGTGCATCGGGCCGGTTGGCCCAAGGAGAACCGACATGACGAGGACACAGGCCGCAGGGCTTGAGGACGAGGCGCTCATCGAGCGCGTGCGCGAGGCGTTTGACCACCCGCTCGTGCAGGAGTTGGTCGACCGCTTTGAGACCCTGATCCTGGAGGCTGACCTTGAGGGTTGAGCAGATCGGCGATGCCACGCTCTATTGCGGCGACAGCTTGGAGATCGTGCCCGGCCTCCCGTTCGTGGGCGACCTGGTCGACTCGGTCGTCACCGACCCGCCCTACGGCCTGTCGTTCATGGGCAAGCGGTGGGACTACGACGTGCCGAGCGAGGCGCTGTGGGCTGCGGTGCTGGGGGTCATGAAACCCGGCGCTCACCTGCTGGCCTTCGCCGGGACGCGCACCCAGCACCGGATGGCCGTGCGGATCGAGGACGCCGGGTTCGAGATCAGGGACATGATCATGTGGTGTTACGGGTGCCTGAGCGAGGACTCCGAGGTGTTGACCGACAAGGGGTGGATGCCCTACCATACAGCCAAGCACGAGAGGGTTCTGGCGTATGATGTTGAGAACGACGTTTACCAATGGGAGACGCCGCTCCGGTGGAGCGAATATCGTGTCGAGCAGGATACCGCCTACCGAATTGTCTCGGATCACACAGACCAGATCGTCAGCCGAGGACATCGTTGCCTTGTTGAACGAGGCGGAGTGCTCACATTCGTACCGGCGGATGAACTCGCTGGCGTGGAAATCGTGCCCACATTGCCAGACGATTTTTGTGACGTACCGCAAGGACGCGGTGCGGTATTGCAGCCGGCAGTGCAACGGTTACTACCGGGGACAGGACTGGGCGAAGCACGCGCACAAGGGGCGCGCGGGTTGGACCGCCGCCAGCAGGGAAAGCTACGCGCTGAAAATGACAGGGCCGAACAACCCGGCGTGGAAGGGTGGGGTCACGTATTTCAGCCGCAAGGGTCGGTATGCTACGCAGCGAATAGCCTACGTCCGGTGCCCGGAAGCGTTCAAGGCCATGGCCCGGAAGGACGGATACGTGATGCTTCACCGGCTGAAGGTGGCGGAAGCCATCGGGCGCCCGCTTACCCGGACGGAGTGTGTGCACCACATCAACCACGACGCGACGGACAACCGGCTGGGGAACTTGATGCTCTTTGCGACCAACGCGGAGCACAAGCGGTACGAGCACGGTCAAGCTATTCAGCCACTTTGGCAACCGTCTCCGCCATCCGATACAGCGGGCTGATCTGGTGCCCCACCGTGAGCACCGGTGCCTTTGTGGCCCGGCGGAACGGCAAGGTGTTCGTCACTGGCAACTCCGGCTTCCCCAAGTCGCTGGACGTCAGCAAGGCGATTGACAAGGCGGCGGGTGCGGAGCGGGAGGTGGTGGGGTTTGACGCCCGCAAGGCTACGCAGCAGACGCGCGCCGTCGACACATCGGCGTATGGCGACTACGCCGGCAACCCGGGCGCCATCACCGCCCCCGCCACAGACGCTGCCCGCCAGTGGCAAGGGTTTGGCACTTCTCTCAAGCCCGCCCTTGAGCCCGTCACCGTCGCCCGCAAGCCCCTGACCGGCACGGTGGCGGAGAACGTCCAGACCTACGGCACGGGCGCGCTGAACATTGACGGGTGTCGAGTAGGTCGAGACACCGACGACGTGTCGGGCTGGAGCCAGACGGGCTCCAAGGCTTCCGAGAACCGGGAGATGAGCGGCGGCAACTACGCCCGCGACGCAAAGCCCGACGCCGAGGGTCGCTGGCCCGCCAACCTGATCCACGATGGCGGCGACGAGGCCGCTGGCCTGCTGGGTGAAGCCGCGCGGTTCTTCTACTGCCCCAAGGCCAGCAAGCGCGACCGCGACGAGGGCTTGGAGGGCATGGAGCGCAAGGCGAGTGCGGCCAGCGAGTTCCGCCCCAACCACGCGGAGAAAGCCGCGCAGGGCGAGGATGGGAACCCGTATGGCCGGTGGAAGCCGAGGCAGAACAACCACCCCACCGTCAAGCCGACGGAGTTGATGCGTTACCTGTGTCGCTTAGTGACCCCGCCCGGGGGTGTCGTGCTGGATCCCTTCATGGGTTCTGGCTCGACGGGCAAGGGCGCCATGCTGGAGGGCTTTCGGTTCATCGGCATTGAGCGTGACCCCGACTACTTTGAGATTGCCTGCCGCCGCATTGAAGCGGCTTACAAAAAGGAGAACTGAACCATGTCTATCATCATCACCCTGGAAGGCGCTGACTGGGCCGAGATCGTGTCCCAAGCCCGCCAGATCATCGGCGAACCCGCCGAGGCCCCCAAGCCCCGGGCGACCCGCACCAAGGCTGCGGCGCCGGCGGACCTTGCGCCGGCTGGTGCAGGGGGCCTCGTGCCCCCCACTGATCCCTCGCCGCGCGGAGGGGCGGGCGGCGCGCTGCCACCCAACGTCGTCTATGAAATTAACATGGCGCTTCGTGGCGAGGAGCCCGCCCCCGAGCCGGTCTTCGAGAGCACCGTCACGACGCCCATCGTGGAGGAGCACGTCCCTTCCGTCGATGCGCCTGTGGAAACGCAGGCGTCTACCTCGGAAGCTGGGTCGGACGAGCCCGCGTCTGGTTCTGCGACGACTGCCTCTGAGCCCATCACCTACGAGGACATGTCCCGTGAGGTGCTGGCCCTGGCCAAGGAGAAGGGGCCGGACGCCGTCAAGGCCGTGCTGTCCACCCTCGGCCTGACCACCGCCCGCGGTACGCCCGAGGACATGTGGCCGCAGATCGTCGCCGCCGTGCGGAGTGCGATGTGATGGATGGCGCGGAGATGGGGCGTCAACTGCGCGAGGCCGTGCATCAATATCACGTCACATACGAGAGGCTCAGGCAACTCGGCCTTGACGACTTGGAACTCGTCCCCGGAAGCAAGGGCTACGAGTCCCTGATCGCCGCTTACGAGCGCGGGCGCCAGTCGGTCCTGAGCCCCAAGGCCCCTGTGATCACCGGCAAGGACTACCTGCAACAGGTCATCCGCGACGTGTCGGTCACTCGTGGCGTGTCCGTCGTGGACATTCTCAGCACCAGCCGGGTGCGGCACATCGCTCACGCCCGGCAGGAGGTGGCCTGGCGCATGAGGCAGGCGAAGGACGAGCACGGCAAGCCGCGCTTCTCCTACCCGCAGATCGCTCACTGGATGGGCGGCTACGACCACACCACCATCGTGCACGCCGTCAAGGCGCACGAGGCCCGGATGCAGGAGGCTGACCAGTGAGCCCCGACACCGAGTACAAGATGCGCGTGGAGGCTAGAGAGCGCGCCCTGTCGCGCCTGTCCAAGTCGCACGCCAACCTGATGGCCCGCCCGATCCGCTCCGGCGAGTTGGACGACACCGACATGGTGGGTCGCATCTTCAGCGACCTGCTCCGCGGCTACGAGATGGCGAAGAAGGGCTACGAGTGATGCAGCACGCCCGCTTCTCCCCCTCCGCCGCCCACCGCTGGCTGCGCTGCCCCGGGTCCCTCGCCCTGTGCGAGACCGTCCCGCCGCGCACCTCGACCTATGCCGACGAGGGCACCGCCGCCCACGACGTGGCCAACCGCATCGTTCTGGAGGACTGGGGCGGCAACGAGGCGTTCGCCGAACTGCGCGGGACCACCGTGCGGGTCGGCGACACCGACTGGCCCGTCACCGACGCCATGATCCACGGGGGCCTCGCCTTCCGCGACCTGGTCCTTGAGGCCATGGGCGAGGACGGCAGGGCCTTCGCCGACCAGCGCGTGGAGTTCTCGCCGTTCATCGGTGCGCCCGACGCCTTCGGCACAGCGGACGCCATCGTCGTGGCCGAGGGCAGACTGACCCTGATCGACTACAAGTACGGCGCCGGCGTGCTGGTGAACGCCGAGGCCAACGAGCAACTCATGCTCTACGCCCTCGGCGCGATGCACAGTTTCGACTTCCTCGGACCCTTCGAGCAGTTCGACCTGATCATCCACCAGCCCCGGGCGCAGAACGACAACCCGGTCAGCCGGTGGAGCCTGTCGCACGACGACCTCATGGCGTTCGCTGACAGTAGCAAGGCGGTCGTGCAGGGCATCCTGTCGGGCGACCAGACCTACAATCCCGGCGAGAAGCAGTGCCGGTTCTGCGACGCCCGCTTCGTGTGCCCGGCGCTCAAGGACGAGGTGCTGGACACCATCACCGGCGCGACGGCGGAAGACTTCGACGATGTGGACGAGGCGTTCGTCGGCACCTTGGCCAACGTGGATCCCGAGTGGCTCGCCGGCGCTATGGCGAAGGTCGGGCTGATCGAGGACTGGTGCAAGGCCGTGCGTGGCGAGATCGAGCGGCGCCTGTTCGCCGGCGCTGACGTGCCCGGCTACAAGTTGGTCGAGGGCCGGATGGGCAACCGCAAGTGGTCCAACCCGGACGAGGTCGCCAAGCTGCTGAAGTCCTGGCGCTTCAAGAACAGCGAGATGTACGAATATGACTTGATTTCTCCGACGACTGCGGAGAAGTTGCTCAAGCACAGCCCAGCCCGCCTCCAGCGCATCAACGCACTGGTCACGCGGTCCCCGGGCAAGCCATCGGTGGCCCCGGCCACGGATAAGAAACCGGCGTTGTCCCTCGGGGCCACGGCGGCGGACTTTGACTAGCAACCTGAAACGAGAGACCTGAGACATGATTGTTCAACTGCGTAACGTGCGAGTGGCCTTCCCGGCCATCTTCCAGCCCCAAGCCTTCGGCGACAACAAGCCGGCCTACGGCGCCAAGCTGATCGTGGACCCTGCCTCCCCCAACGTGGCGGCGATCCGCGAGGCCATCGCCGCGGCGGCCAAGGAGAAGTGGGGCGCCAAGGCCGACGGCATCGTCAAGCAACTCATGGAAGACAAGAAGTCGGCATGGGTCGAGGGGCCGTACAAGAACAAGAACGGCGACGTCTACGACGGCTTCGACGGCAACTTCTTCCTGTCCACCCGCTCCGAGAAGCTGCGCCCCACCGCGCTGGACCGTCAGGGCCAGCCGGTCACGGAGGCTGACCACCTGATTGAGGGCGGCTGCTACGTCCACGCCAGCGTGGACATCTACGTGCAGGACAGCCCGAAGTGGGGCCGGCGCATCAACGCCGTGCTTCGCGGCGTGAAGTTCTACGCGGACGGCGAACGCTTCGGCGGATCGTCGGCGGCTTCGGCTGACGAGTTCGGTGCGGACGACGAGGAGGACTTCGTCTGATGATCGGCCACAACACCCCCACGGCGCCCGACCAACTGCGGTCCATCATCGAGCGCATCGAGCGTCTGGAGGAGGACAAGAGCCAAGTCGCGGCGGACATCAAGGAGGTGTACGCCGAGGCCAAGGGCAATGGGTTCGACACCCGGACCCTTCGCAAACTGGTGGCCCTTCGCAAGAAGGACCGCGACAAGGTGCTGGAGGAGCGGGCCATGCTCGAACTCTACGCCAACGCGCTTGGCTGCGCTGATCTGATCTAGCGAAGCCAGAGGGGCAGGGCGGTCCTTCTCCTGCCGTCCTGCCCCTCACCTCCTCGCCATGCGCACCATATTCCTTGATACCGAGACTTTCAGCGAGACGCCGATCACGCATGGCACATGGGCCTATGCGGAGAACGCGGAGATCCTGCTGCTGGCCTACGCATGGGACGACGACGAGGTCCAGGTCGTCGAGTTCCCGACCCCCGGCATGATGCAGTCGCTCATCGACGCCGCCGATCAGATCGTCATTCACAACAGCCATTTCGACCGCACGGTCCTGTCGTTCAGTC